>JAUNNV010000138.1 GCA_030531335.1 Bacteroidales bacterium | reverse complement strand
GAAAGAAATACAATCAATGTCAACACGGAAGAAGGGTGCGATGTGGTTGAAGTCCACGAAGCACCCTTCTATTTGATTTTGTTTTTTTTCGTCCAGCAAAAAGCCGATTCGTGTCATTCCACGTTGAAGTAATCTTCCAATTCCTTCTCCGCGCTGCCCTCGACGTTCTGGATGTCGCGAATGATTTTGCCGTTCTCCATCAGTGCGATTCGTGGACAAATATCAACCGTGTGATTGAGATTGTGGCTCGACACCAGAATTGTGGCTCCTGTTTCCTGATTGTATTCCTTCAGTAAATGCTTGATGATGCTTTGCGATGAAGGGTCAAGGAAATTGAAAGGCTCGTCGAGAATGACAACCTGCGGATGGTGAATCAGTGCCGACACGATTCCTATCTTTTGCTTGTTGCCTGCCGAGAAATTGCGGATGTACTTTTTTTGCCCCATTATCTCGCCTCCCATGAAACGATCGAACTTGGCAAGACGCTCGGCCACATCGTCTTTCGTGAGGTTGTAGAATTTCCCGACGAAATCAAAGTATTCCTCGGGCGTAAGATAGTCAATGAGGAAACCCTCGTCGATGTGCGATCCGGTGAAGTGCTTCCAATCCTCGGTTTCGGACACCGTGAAGTCATCAATCATGACAGTGCCCTCATCGACTTTCAGCAAGTCGAGAATGCAGCGGAACAGTGTGGTCTTTCCGGCACCGTTGTTGCCTACCAGTCCGAGCAGGTCGCCCGAATGGACTACATAGTTGTCTATCTCGACAGCAACCTTGCTGCCAAAACATTTCTTTAGGTTGTTGATGGTTATTGTCATATTATTTACTATTTGACGATTTACTATTTACTAAATTAGCTATTTACTATCCATATTATTCACCATTTTACCTTTTACACTTTACTATCTGTGTTTGAGAAGCTGTTTTGAAATTAGTAGATTGAAAATTGTCGAATGGCAGATAATCTAACGGCAAGCACGAAAACCCTCCATGTTTTCGTAGCGACGCTTCATGAAGCGACGATAGATACGTTTCAGCCACCAACGGTGTGCGACGAGAAAGGCCAACCCTATCAGAAGCATGGCTATAAAGGCTCCATTGGTGCCAAATATCACCTTCAGACCGCTTTCGATAAGCAACGGAAGGCCGAATGCGCCCATCAGGACAATCATTTGTGGCAAACTGTTTGTTTTCCTGTTTTTCGTGATGGTCACGTTGAGCGGAACGGTGGTCTTGTTGTAGGCCGTCAGCTGCAAAATCATCCACAACACAAAGCCTGCGGTGAAAATCATGAGCGACACGATCATCAGCAATGTCATCTTGCCGTTATACACGGGCACCAGGAACATCAGGAACGGAATGATCAGGACGATAAGGTTCAGATAGTATTTGGCACATATCAAGCTATAGACCGATTCCTTGCGCGTCATCAACCCATCGATGTAGTTCCCCTCGAAAGTCATGATTTGCCCTAAGTTCATCACGCCGAAAAAGGCGAAGTTATACACACAGATGTAGTGCGTCATGAATCCATCGTAAACGTCGGTATAGGCTATAGCAGCCGTAAAGCCAATCATGAACACCAAGCCCATGATGAGCTGGTTGCGTGGCACTTTGTTGCGGGTGTCGAGCTTCAGCTCCAGCTTCAAGTATTCGCCCACTTCACCAAACTTTTCCAAAAAGCGGTATTCGCGCACATGCTTCACTTTAGTGTCGTTGTGTCTTGCCAATTCCAAGTACAGATATTTTTTGTGGAAGGCCAGACTGAGCATGTAGAGTAGGGCGATGCCTGCCAACACCACGGCGAAAGCCCAAACCTCGCCCATGATGAACCCTTCGCCAAGCTCCATGGTGAAACGGCTGACGGGCAGTCCAGGCAAGGTGAACTCTGCCACCAGCAACAATGCGAACCAAGCCACCGGCATGAAATAGGCCCACGGCGATTCTGCTATAAGCATCCGGCAAAGCTGATACCACAGACTGTTCATCACAATGAGCAGCCAAATGCCTATCAGGTACGTCAGTATGCCGCCAATGCCAAAAAACTTGAACAGGGTCAATGCTGCAAAGGGCACAAACACACACATCCACATCAGGTTCATTGGCTGCAAGCCTGTTCGAAGCAGGAAAGCCGACACAAGCTGACTCCTGCGTACGGGTAGGAGCAGGTAGGGCTTCGTGTCCTTGCTCAGGGACGGATAAAGGAACCGGGTTAGGAAGTCGGCGATAAGCAAATAGACAAAACCTTGGTTCATGATGTGATAAGGCTCCATGCCCGGAGCGATTTCTCTGAACATGACTGGAAACATCACACCCAAGAAAATCATGAGCGCAGCAAAATAAAATACCATGAAATAGCCAAGGAATTTCACCACCCGATTGGAGTCGAACGACGGATTGCGCCGTTCTTCCTTGCTTTTATTCTTGCTGATTATCCGATAAAGAGTTAGTAAATTCATAGTTGTCGCATTGAAATTTTTAGAACTAAGAGTTAGGAAGCTTCATTCGTTCAAGAATCTTTCGGCTTCAAGGGCGGCCTTGCAGCCACTTCCTGCCGCTACGATGGCCTGCCGGTAGCGAGGGTCGGCCACATCGCCAGCCGCATACACTCCGGGGAGGGATGTACAAGGGCCTCCGTCAATCACCTTGATGTAGCCCGTTTCGTCGGTCTCAAGCCACGGACGGAAAATGTCTGAGTTGGGCTTGTGGCCTATGGCCAGGAAGAATCCATCAATAGGCAGGTCGTAGCGTTGTTCGTCGGCTTTGCCTTGTCGTTTCACCAAGTGCACACCTTCCACGCCATTCTCACCAAACAGCCCCGTGGCGTTGTGCTCGAACAGCACTTCTATCTTGGGATGTTTCAGCACGCGATCCTGCATGATTCGCGAAGCACGCAGATAGGGCTTCCTGACCAACAGATACACCTGACGTGCCAAACCGGCCAGATAGATGGCTTCCTCGCAAGCCGTATCGCCGCCACCTACCACGGCCACAACCTTCTTTCGGTAAAAGAATCCGTCGCAGGTAGCGCAAGCACTCACGCCCATGCCCGCATATTTCCTTTCATCGTCGAGACCAAGATAACGGGCAGTGGCTCCTGTGGAGATGATGACGGTTTCTGCCTCTATACATGTTCCGCCGTCGGCCCAAATTTTATAAGGACGTGCCGAGAAATCCACCTTTTCGGCCACGCTCGAACGAATATCCACCCCGAAACGTTCTGCTTGCGCACGCATGTCGTCCATCATCACCTGGCCGTTCACGCCATCCGGGTAGCCGGGAAAATTCTCCACTTCGGAAGTGGTGGTCAACTGGCCGCCCGGTTGCAGTCCCTCCAGCATGATAGGAGCCAAATTGGCACGACCGGCGTAGATGGCAGCCGTGTAGCCTGCCGGGCCGGAACCGATAATCAAACATTTTGTTGTTTCCATCGTAAAAATATGAGACTTATTGTTGTTTCATCGTAAATCCACCACTTCCACATTGGGCCAAGCGATCGCATCGAACTTGAAATGGCCGGACTTGAATGAGCATTTGCGCAACTCATTCAACCGTAGGTCGAGTTGCGTGTCTGCTGCCTTCACCTCCACACGCATGGGCAATCCATTATCGCCAATCCAGACGATGACACTGAAATCCTGTTTCACGAACTTCAATTGCTTGTTGCCCTCGGTCATCGTAAAGCCATAGTTCGAAGGCGCAAACAGTTGATAGGGCATGAACTCCGAATCGTCGGGTTCGCTTACATAAACCTCATCGCCTTTTAAGTTCCACAGCGTCGTGCCGTCGTACCACAGTTTGAGCCCGTCGGCCGAAACGCGGAAAGCACGCCCATACATTTCGAAACAATCGCTTTCCTTTCCTTCCACCTTGACCGAGAAAGGTGTTTCGCCAAGTTGTGTCTTCAAACGCTCCAAAAGGCCGACTTGCGCGGCGGAAAAACGTGCGAAAAACAAAGTCGCAAGGACGATGAGCAATCGTTTCATTGTTTCAGTTTTTGAATGAGTGATTCCAATTCCAACAAATCCACAATAAGGACTTCGCGTGGCTTGCTGCCTTGAGCGGGACCAACGACACCCGACTTCTCAAGCTGATCCATCAACCGACCCGCACGGTTGTAGCCTATCGACAGCTTGCGCTGTATCAGGCTCGTAGATCCTTGCTGCTGGCCGACAACCAATTGTGCGGCCTCCTCGAACATGGGGTCGAGATGCCCCATGTCAACATCCAGACAGCCTCCCTCCGTGTTCTCGTCATAAACCTCCGGCAGTAGGAATGCCTCCGGGTAGCCCTGTTGGCGATGAATGAACGAGGCTATCTGTTCCACTTCGGGCGTATCCACGAATGCACACTGCACACGAATCGGGTCGGCATTCTGCAAGTAGAGCATGTCGCCACGTCCTATCAGCTGCTGTGCGCCGGGGCGGTCTAAAATGATTCGCGAATCTATCATGGCCGACACGCGGAACGCTATCCGAGCGGGGAAATTGGCCTTGATGGTTCCTGTAATGATGTTAGTCGTAGGACGTTGCGTAGCTATGATGGCATGTATGCCCACCGCACGTGCCAACTGGGCTATGCGGCAGATAGGAAGTTCTATGTTTTTCCCTGCGGTCATGATCAGGTCGCCAAACTCGTCGATGACCACCACAATGTAAGGCATGAAATGATGTCCCCGTTCCGGATTGAGCCGACGTGCCACAAATTTCGCGTTGTACTCCTTGATGGTTCGGCAACCAGCCTGTTTCAGCAAGTCGTAGCGAGTGTCCATTTCCTGGCACAACGAGAGCAACGTGCGTTCCACCTCCTTCACATCCGTGATGATGGCGTTTTCCACATCGGGAAGCTTGGCAAGATAATGGTTTTCGATGGGCGCATAAATCGAGAACTCCACCTTCTTGGGGTCGATAATCACAAACTTCAGCTCCGACGGATGCTTCTTATATAATAAGGAGGTGACAATAGCGTTCAGTCCGACCGACTTACCCATACCCGTGGCACCCGCCACCAACATGTGGGGAGCCTTGGCCAAATCGACCATGAAGATGTCGTTGGTGATGGTCTTGCCCAATGCCAATGGCAACTCGAAGGTTGTATCCTGGAATTTCTTACTGCTCAATATCGAACGCATCGACACCACCTGAGGCTTGGCGTTTGGCACCTCGATGCCGATGGTTCCCTTTCCCGGCATAGGCGCGATGATTCTAATGCCCAAGGCCGACAGGCTCAGGGCGATGTCGTCCTCAAGGTTGCGCACTCTCGATATTCTCACACCCTCCACCAGGGTTATCTCATAGAGGGTCACCGTTGGCCCTACACTCGCCTTGATACTTCCTATTTCAATGCCAAAACTCCGCAACACTTGCTTGATGCGTTCCTTGTTGGCATTGTGCTCGTTCATGTCGATTTGGGTGGTTTGTCCGCTGTCTTCGGCCAACAGGTCGAGTGTGGGAAACTGGTAGTTTTCGAGGTCGAGTCGCGGGTCGTAAGGAAGCAATTCCGCTACCTCCTCTTTGTCAAGAGGGTCGTTGCCGGTAGCATCGTTCCCACACTCGTTCTTTACTATTTCGAAGGTCACATCGTCGTTCACCGATGCGGCATTCCCTGTGTCTGGTTTGTCTTCAAAGTCCTTGTCGGGAT
>JAUNNV010000019.1 GCA_030531335.1 Bacteroidales bacterium | reverse complement strand
GCAGGGCATACGATCCTGATGACCGTATGCCCTGTTTGTTTAAAGATTTTGTATCAAAGACTTTCTATCTTAAATACCGTTGAAGTGCTTGCGGCGCTCCTCGCTATCCATGTGACTGAGCTCCGATATGCCGCCCATCTTGCAGAAGATAGGTTGCTGTGCCTGGAAGGGTAATGCTTCTGTCATGGACTCCATATTTACGAGGTTGTATAACCAATATTCTATTTGCGACTTAGGATATGCTTCCGGCTTATCCTTGAAGTCAACCAGTTCAAGGGTGAAGGCTTTCAACTTCTCCGAGAAGATCTCGCCAGTCTCATCCACCCTTCCTGCTGACCCTTTATCTGATTGTGAACCCTTCGCTGTATTTCAGGTCGATGGCCTTTTTCGTCGGGTCGGTGTGACGGATGTCCCGAAGGGTAATGTCTGTACATTGCGCATTGCTCAGCACCGCAGCACCGGCCGTGTTGGCCTCTACGTTCTTTACAGTAATGTGATTCAGGTCGCCGGCATTGTAGCCGGTTCCGTAGCCTGTATAGAGTTTTACCAAGGCTTCGCGAACTACACCGCCAGTACCTTCACGGAAATTCCTAATCAAGATATTACGTACTTGCGAACCGTAGGCTGATAGGCAAATCATGCCATGTCCCCATCCCTGTTCGTGGGTACCGGTCGATACGATATCCCTCACCACTCCGTCCTCAATGTGCAGCGCGTCGGGATTGTCGGCCTTGAGCTTCGCCCACATTTTCTTTGTGAAGGAACTTACAAACAGATACTTTCCTTCCGCACCCTTGTATTCGGTATTTCCCAAGGCCGTACATGCCACGATGTCATCGGAAGTGCAGCCTGTGATGTTCCACACCCGGAAGTGCTTGCAGCCACAACGGAAGTCTATGCCATCGCCATTCTTTACGTTCGATTGGATGTCGAGGTCGTGAACCTTTATATTCGTACAGAAATCGAAGCAGATACACCAGCCGTTAGTCTTGGCAAACCGAAGGCCGGAAAGCTCGAAGCCATCGACCATACTGAAATTAATTGTGTGGGTGCGTGCTCCGTAGAAGTCGCCCACCATGCTTTGCTCGCCATACATGGGGTGATTGTAGGTGCGATGCCGCTCCGGCCCCAGAATAGTGGAAAAGCCATCGCCCAGGATCCTGATGTTGTGCAACGGAGCCACATGGTCGGGTACTTCGTCGTAATCGCCCGACGAGAGAGGCACGTTGGCTCCCCGAAACACATTGTCGAACACCAGATCATTTTGTTGTATCGTGCAGTGACGGAGTTCGATGGTGGTGTTCGAGTCGAGCAGAATCACACTGTCGATCATCAATTTGGGCACATCGAAAACGATGGTGCGTTTTTGGTAGGCAGCCACGTCGCGTAGGCAGCGGTTGATGCTTTGTGTATGTGTCAGCTGACTCGACGTATAGTCGCTCAGTCGCACGGTGACACTACCCTTGCGGGCAGACATTGTGGAAGAGAAAGCAACAACAACGAGAAAAACAATCGTACGTAGGTTCATTAGTCAATTGTGAATTATGAATTTTGACATGCAAAGCTTGATGAGCGAAGTAATAATCATGACGTTATTTACATCCGGCACAACGAGGTTTCAATAGCTTGAAGAAATCGTTGCCCTTGTCATCCACCAAAATGAATGCAGGGAAATCCTCAACTTCGATTTTCCAGACGGCTTCCATACCCAACTCAGGGTATTCCACACACTCGATACTTTTGATGTTGTCTTGAGCAAGAATGGCAGCCGGTCCGCCTATCGAACCCAGATAGAACCCCCCGTGTTTCTTACATGCGTCGGTCACTGCTTGGCTACGATTGCCTTTTGCCAGCATAATCAGGCTACCACCGTGATCCTGGAATTCATCCACGTATGGATCCATACGCCCTGCAGTGGTCGGTCCCATGGAGCCACACGCCATGCCTTTGGGAGTCTTAGCCGGTCCGGCATAATAGATGGGGTGCTCCTTCATGTATTGAGGCAAGTCCTCGCCCTTGTCAAGGCGGGCTTTCAACTTGGCATGGGCAATGTCTCGACCCACGATGATGGTGCCGTTCAACGATAATCGTGTGGCAACAGGGTATTGGCTCAGTTGCTTGCACACCTCGCTCATCGGACGGTTCAAATCCACGCGGACCACCTCACCCTCGCCAGCGTTTCGATAGGCTTCGGGTATCAACTCGCCTGGATTGTCATCCATCTTCTCTATCCAGATTCCATCCTTGTTGATTTTACACTTTATGTTTCTGTCGGCCGAACAGCTCACACCTAATCCTATAGGGCAAGATGCACCATGGCGAGGCAAGCGGATGATGCGGATGTCGTGAGCCATGTACTTTCCACCAAACTGTGCGCCCAGACCAATGTTCCAAGCCTCCTGTAGCACTTGTTTCTCCAATTCAACATCGCGGAAGGCACGTCCGTACTCATTGCCGGTCGTAGGCAGGTCATCGTAGTAATGTGTCGAGGCCAGCTTCACGGTCAGCAGGTTCTTCTCGGCCGATGTGCCGCCAATGACGAATGCAATGTGGTAGGGAGGACATGCGGCTGTACCCAATGTCTTCATTTTCTCGACGAGGAAAGGCACCAACGTGCCCGGATTTTGGATGCGGGCCTTGGTTTCTTGATATAAATATGACTTGTTGGCCGAGCCACCACCTTTTGTGACACAAAGAAACCGATACTCCATGCCTTCGGTCGCCTCAATGTCTATCTGGGCAGGCAAATTGCATTTTGTGTTCACCTCGTCGTACATGTTCAGAGGCGCATTCTGCGAATAGCGGAGGTTTTCCTCCGTGTATGTCTTATACACTCCCAACGAGAGGGCTTCCTCGTCCGAATAGCCGGTCCATACCTGTTGGCCTTTCTCGCCATGCACAATAGCGGTTCCGGTGTCTTGGCACAAAGGCAACTGGCCTTTGGCTGCCACCTCGGCATTACGCAAGAAAGTAAGTGCCACATACTTGTCGTTGTCGGTAGCCTCCGGGTCGTTTAGGATTTTGGCCACCTGCTCGTTGTGCGAACGACGCAGTAGAAACGACACATCGCGGAAGGCTGCATTGGCCATGGCCGTGAGGCCTTCCTTTTCTACTTTCAAAATGGGTTTCCCCTCAAATTCGCCAACCGACACATAGTCCTTGGTCAGCAAGTAATACTCAGTCTTGTCCTCACCGAGTTGAAACATCGGTTCGTAATGAAATGGTGTTGTTGCCATAATTGTTTTATTGGGTTTTTCACATTTTTTTCGCGTTGTTCACTCTGGAATCGTGTATAGGAAATCGTTATACGGATACTTCTGCACATGCAGTTCCCTCACCTTATTATATATGATGGTTTTGAACTCTTCTATATGCAATTTTTGTTTAGCCGAGATGAAGATGCAGTTGTTGTTGAGTTTGGCCATCCATGTTTGCATCAGCTCGTCCAACGAGATGTTTTTTCTTGTCTTGGGAGTCAGGTCGTCGGCTTCTTTTTCCACCCAGGTGTATGCGTCTATCTTGTTGAACACAATCATCGATGGTTTGCCTGCAGCGCCAAGGTCGGCTATGGTCTTATCGACTACCTGTATCTGTCCCTCAAAGTCGGGATGGGAAATATCGACCACATGAATCAGGAAGTCGGCTTCGCGTACTTCGTCGAGGGTCGATTTGAACGAATCCACCAAGTCGGTGGGTAGTTTGCGGATGAAACCTACCGTGTCGGAAAGCAGGAACGGCAAGTTCTCGATGATGACCTTACGTACTGTCGTGTCGAGGGTTGCAAATAGTTTGTTCTCGGCAAACACATCGCTCTTTGCCAACAGGTTCATCAGCGTCGATTTGCCCACGTTTGTATAGCCCACCAATGCCACTCGAATCAAACGCCCACGGTTCTTTCGCTGGGTGGATTTTTGCTTGTCAATCTCTGCCAACCGTTCTTTCAGCAGTGACATGCGGTTCAGGATAATGCGACGGTCCATCTCCAACTGGGTCTCACCCGGTCCACGCAGACCCACCGAGCCTTTTCCCCCACCGGCACCAGAACCGCCACCCTGTCGTTCCAAGTGTGTCCACAAGCGTTGCAGACGGGGCAGCATGTATTTATATTGTGCCAACTCCACTTGGGTTTTGGCGTTTGCTGTTTGGGCACGCATGGCAAATATGTCGAGAATCAAGGATGTCCTGTCGAGGATTTTCACTTTCAGTTCGCCCTCGATGTTCCTAATTTGCTTGGCGGATAGTTCGTCATCGAAAATCACCATGCCAATCTCGCGCTCGGCCTCTTCCTCCTCATGTATGTAGTTGGCTATTTCCTGAAGCTTTCCTGTGCCCACGTAGGTCACAGCATTGGCTTGTGGCATTTTCTGTACGAATCGCCTTATTACCTTGGCTCCGGCGGTTTCGGCCAGGAATTCCAATTCATCCAAATATTCATTGGTCTTGCGCTCGTCCTGCATTGGAGTTGTCAAGCCCACTAACACAGCCGTCTCAACCTTCGCTTCCGATATCACAAACTCTTTCATGCCGCGAATTTACTTCATCTTTGGTAAAAACACAAACTTTTCCGTTAAAACAATTTCCACCAGCACAAAGCCGACAACAACAATAGAGACACCACCCATTCTGAAGGACAAGTTGTTCTTCAATCTACAGTCGTCATTCACTACAGAGTGTTTCCCTTGCGTTTTCTCTGTTGGAAAGTACAGGCCTGTAAATAAAAAAACGTGCTCTCAAACCAGACAAGACGTGCTCTCTAATTTTTATTTTGAGCTCACATTTTCTGTGAGATGTGCGCTCGTCGTTTAGTAAGATGCGGGAACAAATTGTAATCCTATTGATGTGTCTCACTAATCTATCGCTTCTTGCATCTGTCGTCGGCCAATGCTTCAGTCAAGCACTTGATCATATTACATTCAAAAGCTTCGAGAGTGAACTTACGTTGGTACTTTTCATAGCCGGCTTCGCCCATTCGTGTGCGGAGTCCTGAATTTGTCAGGAGCCGTTCAAGGCAATTGGCAAGGGTGACACTTCCCAATTCTATCTTTTCACCTCTCGCTCTTAGATCCTTCGTTTCAGCTATTCGATTCGCCATCTCGGCACTTGGTTTCCAGTCAAGAAATTCGCCATTGGATTCCACTATCAAATCTTCATGGCTAATCACATAACCTGTCACATTGTTTTCCACAAGATCAACAATAGCCCCTACATCGCTGCCAACTACTGGGATGCCACACATCATGGCTTCTATTACAGTCAAAGGTAGGCAATCGTCCATGGAAGGTAATACAAATACATCCGCTTTCTTGTAGGTGTGCCACTTGTCAACTCCATATCGTGGCCCAAGATATTCAACTAAGCCCTCAAGACCGTGAGCCTTGACTTCTGAAACAAATTTGTCGATTGTGATGAAACGTGAGGTGTCGCCCACAAACGAACAATGGAACCTCACGCTTTTATCCTTCAGTATCTTCAACGCATCCAGTAATGGCCACACGCCTTTACTTTTCACCAAATTGCTCAAAAACAAGATTTCAGGCACTTCATTTCGATTGTCGTTGGCGACATTGTCCGATAGACACTTTGGCATTGGCAAACCATTAGGGCAAATCAACACCTGTTCCTTCTTGACGACAGCAGAAACATCTTCATAGAGTTTCCAACTCAGTAATATGACTTTTGCCTTGTTATAAGCCATAGGCAGCAGCCATTTGTATGGTACCCGGCTGACGTATGGAGCCATTCCTCGGTTATGTTGATGTAAAACATACTTTTTGCTGAGCAATCGAGCTGTCAATATAAATGGGAAATCCTTTAGGAAACCAATATCGTGGCATGTGATTGCAAGATACGTCAGGTCGTATCGATGAGTCAACAGCTTCCACAGCATTTTGAAGTATGAAAGTAAGAACCTATATGCCTTGTTTACATAGAGTAGATACGATTGTTTGCCAATTTCGACCAGCGATCGTGATGTACCCAAATTGACATAGTCCACATCGAATGTCTCATTGATGGCTTTGCTTTCTTTTACCTGCATACTCATCATCGATGATCCATGCATGGGAGGAGGCAATGGCGCCACGAACAGAACGCGAGGCTTATCGAATTTCTTCATGATATGAATTAAATCCTATCCAATCTTGTTGCCTTGAACAGCCAAACTTTCAGTTGGGCGATAATGGCTGACAGAAAAACGATAACAAACACTACAACAAAGAACCACTTGCCGAATTGTTGTTGACTCTCGAAAAACCTATTCATAAAAAACGGATATACCAACCGATCCACCATGTAGCAGCAGAGGAATATGTCCAACGACAACAATGCCACCTTCGTTACACACCATTTCAAGACCTTCTGTCTGATGTCAATCTTATATAGAAGCAAGAAGATACATACAGCCACTATTGTTCCAAAAACGCCCCAAGGATCTCCTGCCACCATCATCATGGGTCTTCCTTTTATGAACAAGCTTGAGAACAATGGGTTAATCATATAGAAAGAAAGAATAACCAGCACCAATTTCCACCACTTCACTATGGGTTCATATTCCTTAATGTATCGACCTACCATGAAGAACATCACAGGATATATGTCCATCCAGAATCCTGGCATCAGATGCTGGTTGTATCGGTTGGTGAAATTAGGAACTGCCGTCAGAAGATAGAGAACCACAAGCAAGGTTTGTTTCATACGTTTCTCTGGGATGGCGTTATATCCAAGATTGAGGAAAGGTGTGATAAGATACAATCCTATCCACATTTCTATGTACCAAGCGTATGGTATCATGGTGAAGTCCAAAATACCCTTGACAAGTGAGACTGGACTTAACGTCATTTGAAGTACGTATAGTTTGAATAGGAATGTTACTACGCAAAAGAACACATACGTCAGCAACACCTTCACTAACCCTCGGATATATTGTTTGTCAAATTTAACCTTTTTGCTATTCAAGAATCCCGTCATCATCATGAAAAGCGAAACGCCAGAGATTGACTTGCCCATGCCTTGCAGGAACATTGAGAGGCTACAATCAAAGTCGGTTTGGTGAAATGGTGTGTTGAATGTGAAAAAGTGAGCTGCTATCACGTTGACGATAGCCAACGCCCTTATGCAGTCAATGCCGCATAGGCGGTTTACTTGTGTTTTTAATAAATGGTTATCCATGTGGTTGATTGAATATACATTTTATTTGTTTGATAAGTTCTTGAATTCATCAATGTCACTCCCTGACATCTTTTATGCGTCTTGCAGGAGAACCCACAATTACAGAATAATCTTCAAATACACCTTTCACTACTGCACCTGCACCAACAATACAGTATTTGCCAATCTTTGTTCCAGGAAGAATAACACTCCCAGCACCAACAAAAGACTCTTCACCAATCTCTACCGAATTAAAAGCCATGGCGTATGAGCTCTCATCGTAAGTTTTTCCCTTCAATTTCATTTTTTTTAGGAAAGACCAATCGTGAGTCAAGATAATGACTTTGGTGGATATGACAACACCTTGTGAAATAGTGAGGCCTCCACTCGGGTCAAGATAGCTGTCATGGTCAATATATTCAGGAATCCCAATAAACCTAACTCCTGCCGAGCGATGTGCCTTCATGATTAATTTCATATAGAAACAAGAGGAAGGGAAGAGCCTTGCCATTATTGCGCTATATGAGTATATATAAAATAAAATTCGTTTCATTGTTATTCAATCTTATTGTGTGGTCTTAGTCCATTCATTCCAAGAATCTTCTTGATAATGAATCGGGGGAGAAGCGGTAATATTAGAAAAGGATAGCTCTCGATTTTCAAAAAATCATATTCCAGCGACTTAAAGGTCTCTTTCAGTGTCTCAACTCGATTAAAATATCTTAATGCTACGGAAGCCCGCATCTTATGCCAACGCGAAAGATAGGATTTATAGCCCAATGTGTCAGGATATTCCTTGAACAGTTGTTTTAGTGCTTTGCCGACCGGATCCCCTTCATCTTGTCGTCTTGGAGGTGTATTTGTCATGATGTACCCAGCTCCCATGTTGTAAAATGCGTGAGGCTCAAGTGAATATGCGAAATTTGTCCGTACAGCAATCCTTGCCCAGGTGAGCAAGTCCTCGCCCGACCTGATGCCCAAAGGGAACCCACCTATTTCCTGCATGAGTGCTTTATCTACACAAATACTGCTTGCATTGATTGGCGGATGTGAACAGGCCGCTATCTCAAAATAATTCGTCAGTACCCCTATGTCTCCAGCAAATGGCATCTTTCGGAGAATTGTATGCTCTTTCTTGCCGTCATGACATAGATAGTAGTTGGTTCCCCGTGCATTACAGTCTGGGTATTTCCTTATTAAATAGTCGAACGTTTCCAAACATCGTTCGTCCCATTCGTCGTCCGCATCAAGAAAGGCTATGTGCCTTCCTCTCGCTTCCTCGATGCCCCGGTTGCGGGCGGCACTTACTCCAGCGTTCTTTTGGTTGACCAACCTGATGCGTGGATCATCGAATCCATCCACTTCCGCAGCACTCGCATCTGTAGAGCCGTCATCGACAACGATGATTTCAAAATCCTGATAAGTCTGACGCAAGACAGACTGCAAGGTTCTTGCTATTTGTCTTTCCTTGTTGTATAAAGGAATTACTACCGATATCATCGATTCAAGTTTGTTTGGGCTTTTAGATACGTTTCAATGAATTTCCTTGTCATGGCGGCCGATACTTTTTTTTGTCCTTCCACATTGACATGAATCCTGTCAAAGAACAACTCATGCGACGACGAATAATCTTGGTTGAAATTCCAATACTCCACCATCGGATTTTGCCGTGCATAGGTCTCATACCATTCGGTTATTTCCTTGAATTTGTCTGGCTGATTGGCATTCAACAAGTCCAAGGTTGGAGTATTCACCAATATCACTTTCACACCTTTCGCCGTGAATAGTCGCACTGTGTTGTCGAACGTTTTCATCAGGTCGGGGTTCATTTGTATTTTGAACTCGCTCTTGTCCTGAAGTTGTTTTTTGTAGGCTTCGATGTCTATGACACCGTTTTTATTACTCCAATCGCTCCTCAATCCTCTTAGGGAAGCATTCTTGGTAATGTCGTCGTTGAATCGGTAGGTGGAGATATATTTTGTCAAGTAGAAATCCGTTAGGCCAGTGTGCTGCCTAATATAGGCTTCGATGTTGCTGTCGTACACAAAAGGATAGAAGGCCTTGTGGCTGTTGATACTCAGATTCCCATTGGTGAATGTATATAGGTCCACACCATAAACCACATATTTCAGGCTGTCTGAATAAGGACTGTCCAAGAACATTTTTGACATGATGTAACGGTCGTTCACATCGGCACCCTCGCGACAGAACTTGGAGATTTTCAATCCAAGGTCCGCCTCCATTTGTTCTTTGTCCGTGGCCAGCATCAATTGCGAATGTCCTATCAACAGCATGTCGGAGTGCTGGTTCAAGCCATAGAATTTCCTGATGCCATAAACGGCAATTTCTCCAAGTGCAAAATCCAGTGCGAGGAAAGCAACTATTGCAATGGTCAGGTTTCTTATAATTGGTTTTGTGTTCATTGGCTTTTGTGCTTAGAATTGAAAATACACGAAGCTTTCACTGGAAACGGAGAAAAGCGAAATGCCCAACAACAAACCGACAAGCAACATGAGGCTTTTTAGTGTAAAAGCTTGGCTGGCATCGCCAAGACTCAACTTCTTGCGATAAAGCAACCAATCGCAACCAACGAACACACCCAACAGCCCAAGAGTCGTCACTGTTCCAAAAGCACTTATTCCCCAAGCGATTGTGGCAATGGGATTGGTGACAATTCTTCCGACAATCATCCATGCCCGATCCATGTCTTCCACGCGGAAGAAAATCCAAGCCAATGTGGCCATCATGAATACCAAAATCCGTCGAGCCGCCTTCCACCGATTTTCCAACTCGGGTCTTTGCAATCCTGTCTTGTATTCTGCCAAATACAAGGCGGCATGTATGATGCCCCATAACAAGAAATTCCATGCCGCACCATGCCAGATGCCGCTCAGCAGGAAGACCATTGAGATGTTGAACGCCCAGCGAAGTCGGGTCTTCACACGACTTCCCCCAAGTGGGAAATACACATATTCTGTGAACCAACTGGTCAGCGAGACGTGCCATTTGTGCCAGAACTCCTTCATCGTTCGGGCGAAGTATGGAAACCTGAAGTTCTGCATTATGTCGAATCCCAGCGCACGGGCTACTCCTATCGCCATGTCGCTATACCCACTGAAGTCACAATAGATCTGGAAACTATAGAGTGATGCTGCAATGGCAAGAGTCGCCCCATTCCGATATTCTGCCGTCCCATAGACCCAATCTACATATTGCCCTAAACGGTCGGCAACCACTGCCTTCTTGAAGACACCCCAGACAAAGAGTGTCATGCCGTTCATCACTTGCCCGACTGTAATCTTACGGTGCTCTGCAATTTGGGGAAGCAGATTGCGTCCTCTTTCAATGGGTCCTGAGAGAATTGTCGGGAAAAAGCCGACAAAAAGGGCCACGTCGATTGGGCTCGTTGTGGCATGAATCTTCCTGCGATAGATGTCGATCGTATAGCTGAGAGCCTGTAGGGAAAAGAACGACAGGCCTACAGGCACGACAATCCGCCCAAGGCCTTCACCATGGTTCGAGCCTAAAGCCAGGTTGATGTTTGAGAGTACAAACCCGGAATATTTGTAGAACAACAATGGCAGAAGGGTCAACACTATGTCTGCGGCAATCAGCAACTTGCGCGTTTCCCCCTCGTGTCGGTCCAAGGCAATTCCGAAACCGTATGTCAGTACGGTCACATACAATAGAAGTAACAGAAACGACCATGAAAACGACCCATAGAAATAGTAGCCTGCTGCGAGTAGTAGGATGTTTCGTATGGACACGGCCTTTGTCGCCCTACCGACAATCCATGTTGCAAGTAGCGTGACGACAAAGAAGCAGCAAAAGGAAAAACTGTTGAATGTCATTGGTCTTCTTGATTGTGCATTAAGCCCAACATGCTGCCATACAATATGAATGGATACGACAGGGTGGCCATTGAGTAGTTTACGACATTGTCCGAAATCAGTGTCAGTGCGACACCTGCCATGCTACTACCAGCCGACAAGGCGCAAATCTTTATCCATCTGTCATCGGATTGCCTAAACACAAGCATACAGTGAACAACCATGCTCAATTCTGTCAATAAGAACAGCCAAAAACCAATCAGGCCGTTGTCGCACTTCATCTGTATGTAGTCATTATGAATGATCTTGGCACCATGAAACTCTTCTTTACCCTGTGAATACATGAAACTCTGTAACACTCCAGAGCCCGATCCAGTCAGTTTGTTTCCTTCGTAGAATTTACGTTCCGCTTCCTCCCACATCCTGAATCGGCCATTACTATCAATGTTTTCCTTTGAAATCTCTCCGGCAAACAAACTCTCTATGGAAAAACGAGCTTCTCCCCTGAACATTTTCTTCTGCATTGATGGAAGGGAGAATAAGAATATCAACAATGCAAGCCCGATTGCAACGATTTTGAACAACGACTTATAGCCATTCCTAAAAAAAGCAAAAAAAGCCATTGCGCAGGCTGTGCCCATGATGCTTGTGCGAAAGATCCATATCACACAGGGGAGCATCAGCGCATAGGCGATATTGCGGTTTCGTTTATCCATGTCTTCCGCATAATAATATAACGCAAGACAGATACAGCTTATGGAGATAAAATGTATGGCCCTGGCTGTTCCATACCAAAACAGGCCGGGGATGACCAAGAGTTCTATCCGGTCTATTAATGGCACGGCACCGCTGATGGCGGTTATCAGGGCCATTTTTCTTGCCTTGTAGAATGATATATGCAACACATCGTGATTGGAAACAATTTGACTTGCCATGATGGCAACAAGCAGTGGATAGACATATTTCAAAATCATCCGAAAGCCATACATCGGGGCATTGGAATAAGTACATCCCAAGCAAAGCCATATCATATAGGTTATATAGATGCCAAGCGGCCACGACACAATTACATTTCTTCGGCATGAAAAGATCACATACAGACACAGCAACTCCAGGATAAACAATCTGATGGCGAGAAAATCGCCACACTGTATTACGCCGGTAGAGAACAATAAGATAAAGAAATACTCATAGTTGTCCACAAATATCGTAGTAGATTCATCCGTAGGGTCGCTTATCTGCCTCCCCCTCGACTGTATCGCACTATAAAGTAAATATGTGATGATTAATAATGCAAAAAGATTGATGATTGTCCCCATTTGTTAGATTGCTTTATAGATTGCGTTGACTGATTGTGAATATCTCTCGAACGTGAACTGGCCGACATGGGCAGGGAGATTGCATCTCATCTTATCGAGCAACGCTTTGTCGCCCACCAGCCAGCAGATTTTCTCTACCATATCATCTACGTTTTCTTTTTCGTGTAAAAGTCCCGTCTCTTCGTCCCTCACTACTTCCGGCAGGCCTCCTGTGCGGCTGGCCACCACGACACAGCCATTCGCCATGGCCTCGATAGCGGTCAGGCCGAACCCTTCGCTACGCGATGGCATCAAGACAATGTCCATCTGGCCGTACCACTTGTGCAGCTCGCTCTGGGGTTGACGGCCTGCCCATGCGATGTGTTCAGCAACATTCAATTCTGTAGCCTGCCGACGCATGAGCCCCCTTTGTTCGCCCTCTCCTACAACAATGAGTCGAGTGGTTGGAAATCTCTCATGCACTTTCGCAAAGGCTGGAACGACCAAGTCCATGCCCTTTATGGCTTCCAAGCGGCTTACCACCCCCAAGGCGACGGTGTGTCCATCGTTCAACGGACACCGGCTTTCCGTAAGACACATCCCATAAGGCAAGGCATTGTAAATGGTGAAATGGGAATGTCGGGGTAGCATTCCGTTCGAGATTGTCCGACCTCCATTCTTGTCGAAAAGCACACTGGTGCCGAAATAGCTTCTTTCGGCCAATTCCGTAATACAGACAAATGCCCGCAACACGTGCTTTTGCAGGAAATGTATCGTCCTGATGCCTGTCTTGCTGTAAATGTCGGCCGAGGTGTGTGTGGTCGCGACGATGTTCTTCTGTCCCATCAGCCACAAGAGGAGGATGGGGATGGCGCCGGGAGCCATGTATTGCACGTGCACGACATTGGGTCTCAAGGAACGTTTCAGTTTCCAAAGATGCTTCGTCAGGAACCAGACACTGGCAAGACCTCCCACCCGCACGCCATCTTGCGAGAAGAGCACCACCTTACTGCCCGCCTTTTCGTATAGGTCCGTCATGTAGTAGGTGTGTTCGAAGTAACAGGCCGTTGTCACCTCATGGCCACCCTGCACGAGGGCGTGCACCAGGTTGAGCGTCTGTATTTCGGTGCCGCCCGTCAGGAGGCAAGGCATTGTGATGAGGACATTCATTTCCCGAACAGTTTTTGCTTGTAATATGCCAGTGCCGGCCCAAGGTCGGAGAAGCAGATATTGATGAAACATCTTGTCCTCAGGAAATCCTTGAACCATTGCCAACGTGTCATGTACCCCTCCTTGACATAAAGATAATCCAGACTGTAGTTCATCAAATATGTCTTTCGGAACTTACGCCAATCAATTTTCCTCGATGGGTCAACATAGAGCGCGTGGAGGTTGACTCCAGCACAGGTAGGGGCGTAGGCAAGATAATCATTCCGGAAGTTCACCTCCATGAAATAGTTTTTCCCATCCTTGGTATGTAAGAACTCAACACTGAAGGGGCCATGGTAGCCCGAATGTTTCAGGAATGTCTTCACAGAGGCTACATCGAGGTCGTATGCATCCATTTTCTCGAACACGCCGAAGGCACTTCCACCAACCAGCCTCGGCCACTGACGGTACTTATGGATGGCTCCACCCAAAACGACATCATCGTCTGTACTGACACCGATAGCATTGATCTCGTATTCTTTTTCGATAAACTGTTGCAGCAGGAATTTCTCGCAACGACTGTCCTCCCCGAGTGCGGTTCTCAGCTCCTCCAGGTTCTGGCACACGTGAATGTCCTCCTTCTCACCGGCACTGCTGACCAATGGCTTTGTGAGGAGAGGGAAACGGAGCTTGGCGATGGGAATTTCCTCGGAGCGGTCATATACGACATACAAAGGCACGTCGAGACCACATTCCCGAGCCAATCGGCACTGAATGTCCTTGTCGAACAGACTGCCTATCCGCTTGCCTCTGCCGGGAGTCGTGAACCACTTCGACAGCTCAGGCTCTCGGGCATCCACCCATTCGGCAGCGGCGTCGAAGGTGGTGACAAGCGTCTGTCCTTTTTGTAGCTTGAGACTTTCGAGTAGGGGTGTACACTCATCCAAGGTCTTCACCATGAAGCAATTGCCATGCTTCAGGTATTTGCTGCGCCTCACGTGGCAGGCATCGTGCTCGCACACCAATAACAGTGTCTGTGGAATCTTGGCCTCTCCAAAGCTACGCACGGCACCGAGAGTGTTGTGAAGCGAGTTGCCTATGATGATTACCTTATTTCCCATGGCAATGAGATGGCACGGTTTGACCTTTTGGATGCCATTCAAAATACAATTCTTTCTTCCATCTGTTCGCCCACGCGAAAACAGTCGGCAACACCCCAACCCAAGGCTTCCCACATGGTGCCTTGGGCTCCATGTAGGCATCGATAGCATGAAGTTTTGTGGAATGTTCATCCTTCGTCATCTTAAGCGTGAAAGCGTGGTTCCAATCAATTTTCCAATAATTGTAGAACCAAAACCATACACAATACTCATAGATATTGAGTTTTTTGTGTGTCTGGATTGCTTGCGTGACATTCGCGACGATTCGGAAAGTCTCCGCATGGTCGCTCCATCCTTCACCCGACTGGTGGGGGATGAATATGCCGGCATCATTTGGAATGGTCGCCAACATTTCGGTTAGCATCGTTGTCAACACTTCCGTTTCAGGATGTCCCATGCAAATGCCCTCATCTGGATAATCCAAGAAGTGAACATGTTCTTCACCCAACCCGACAATGGCGGCTGCTTTCCGTGTCAATTGGCATCGGTGGGCAATCAAATCTGCCTCTTCGATGTCGCAACAAGTTGAATGGCTCTTGCCTCCTCCAGTCATGACGAATAGTTCCACCTGTTTGCCTCTGGCCAACATCCTTTGCATCAAGCCACAGCAACCGAACACCTCATCGTCGGGATGTGGCGCAAACACAAAAGCGACATTTGGCAAGGGCAAGGAAGGTCTGCTGCTTGTCAGCGTGCGAATGGCAATCCCACGGGCCTTGCGTAACAATGATACTATTGTCGTGAAGTCCATCAGGTTCCTTAACGCAAGAATCATGGAAGGAACATCGAGATCCTTCAGGCCCCAGACAAAAAGGCGTATGCAATTTTTCCTGTACCAATACTTGAAATATCTTTTTGTATCTCGACTCAGGCACGTATTGTTGTCCATAACCCTCACCTGAAAATGATAGTCGTGCAACAACCTTTTTACCAAGTTTTTCGCGTCCAAATGGCCGGTCTCCGAATATCTGTGGATCCTATACGAGGCAAGCGGTTTCATGATGCCGATCACATCGGTATATTGCCCGACCCGATAGAAGAAGTCGTCGTCGGCAATGTGTCCCGCCACGGCACGATACTTGCATTTGTCGAAAATACTCCTATGGGTGATTACTCCTGGACACCTATGGACATGAGGCGTGCCCACCATTCTGTAGGCATCGGAATACTCCGTGCCATCGTATCGCCTCACGGTCCCGTCGCAGTAATCCGGTGTGCTGAGGCCTTCACCATTTTCATCTATGTAGCAGCATGGCGCGAACAAATGCCTCACATCAGGATTCCTCACAATGGCCTTCTCCATCTCTTCCAAAAAAGTAGGGGCGAGCAGGTCGTCCTGATGAAGGATGGAGATATATTCACACCGTGCATGCGCGATGGCATTGTTCCAACCGTTTACAAAGCCCGATGGGCCATTGGGATTCTTGAATATCTTGAGCCTGTCCTTATATTTTTCACAGATGGCCAGGGTGCAGTCTGTTGAGTTGTCGTCGGATATGACTATCTCATCGGCGGGGCGAGTCTGGTTGAGAGCCGAAACAATGGTTGCCTCCACGAATCGCTCGCCATTATAGGTGGGTATTACAATCGAGATGGACATGTATTAAAAAAGTCACTGAATGTCGTCCTTAATTTTTATTACTTTGGCCGGGTTCCCTGCTGCGATGCAATTGTTCGGCAAGCTTCTTGTCACCACACTGTTTGCTCCAATAGTGACATTGTCGCCAATTGTCACGTTGGGTAATATCGTTGCCTTGTCGCCAATCCAGACATTGCTACCGATTATAATGGGACCCTTTGAAAACAACTTCCTATCGATAGGTGCAATCGAAGCCTCCTCGGGCAATCCGTTGCCATGTGCGTGGTCGGTAATTGTCACCCACCTGCCTGTAAGCAGGTTGTCGCCGATCTCTATTTTGTTTATTGCGGTTATGTTGTTGTAACAACCTATATTGCAGTTCTTGCCGAACTTGATGGAGGGGGTATGGTGTTCTCCTGCAAACTCGTCCCAAGCCGTTATCGTACAACAGTCGGCTATCGTGATGTTCATTCCCCATTCAATGTGTTCGTTACCGATTAAAAACAACCTTTCACCGACACGATGCGCGATGCCCTTGCCCAGTGTCTTGTCGATATAGGATTGATATGCCAGCTCTTGAATCATCCGGATTAAACGGCTTACTAAGATAATGACTTTCATCATGGCAGGCCAACAATCTGTTTGTAATACTCCACGTATGATTCGGCACATTTTCCCCACGTGAATTTCCGAAGGTGTGCCTTGAGTATCTCTTCGTCAAGAAGTTCTTGTTTTTCCACACCATCCACTTCGATGATCTTGTCGCACAAAAGATGCTCGTCCGCCTCATCCAAGTACACCACCACATCGCCGCCCGCTTCCGGGAGGCTTGTGTTCCGGGTGGATATGACTTGTGTGCCACAAGCAAGCGATTCGACGACAGGCAATCCAAAACCCTCGAACGACGACAGCACAAACGAACAATGTGCGAAGGAATACAACACGGCAAGATCGTGGTCGGTCACTCCGCGCAATGTCACGAGCCTGTGGGCATCCGTCAGGTCGCGATAGCCGGCAATGTCGTCCTCCAAAGGGTTCAGCAGCACCAACTGCCGTTTGCCACCACGATGAAGATAACTTGTGTAGGCTTTCAAAAGCACAGGAGTGTTCTTTCTGGGATGATTGCATGAGGAGGAAAAAAAATAGCCAGGAGCCATGTCGTACTTCTTAAGCACGGTGTCGTCGAATGTGGGCTTGAATGTCTCTCTGTTTACACCCCAGGGGATGACGGAGACCTTGGATGGCTCGACCCCCGAGAAATCCACGATATCCCTTCTTGAGGACTCGGAACACGTTATCACGCCCCTGCAGTTGCGCAGATTGTCCCTCAGCTCGTCAAAGTACCTGCTATTGCCCGCCACACCCCACATTTCCGGGTACTTGCATATCGCCAAGTCGTGTATTGTATAGATGGCACGGTCGAACGTCTCGGGTTGTTGTTGGGTGTTGTTGGGCAGGTGATACACATCGTACCCTACAAATCGATGCTTTAGTTTCAACCGATTGGAGATTTTCCTGAAAAAAGGCCGGTCGGGACAGTAGAAATGCAAATATTTGAATTTAGGGAACTCTGCCCTTGCTGTCGTCCCCCTGGTGTTTTGGGAAAACAGTGTCACATCGAATGGCAGATCCATCTCGTGGATGGCTTTCAAGAGCTCATACGTGCTTCTGCCAATCCCCGTGACATACCCTTGGGTGTAGAGGGGGATGATGGACTTTATGTCAACCAATATGTTTTTTCTCATAAACTCATCGGACGAACCGTTTTAGCAACATTCTCGTACTGTCGATAAACAGGTAGAACATCACAAAGCTGATGACAATATAGACGAAGGACGTTGTCACGGCATAGACAGTCCATTCCAAGAACGTAGAGTGGGGGAAAAAGCGTGTCAGCAACGCCACAACACAATAACCCATCAGCATCGACGACGCATTGAGGACGTTGAAGACAACCCATTTTTTCCAATAATTCATTACCGGCAACTTGAATCCTCGGGAATAAAGATAGTAAGGACGCCACACCCCAACGATCGCGAATGTGCTGATGGCCGATGCCGCGATGATTCCACTTACACCCCAAACGCAGCCGCCCACGCCAGCGCACACCAGAAACACAACCGTTTGGACAACCGAGGCCCATACATCTGCGAATAGGCCATAACCATATATGAACTGTCCCATACTGTCTGTCGTAATCTGAATGTAGATCTTGACCAGCAGGATCAGGAGTATTGCCTTGGATAACAAAAACTCCGACCCTAACCAAAAGGAAATGAAGCCGTCCATCAACAGGAAAAAAACAAAGAAGAGAATACCACCAATCCAGAACCTTACGCCCGTCAGCTCCCAAAACACCGACTCCGTCTTTTCCCGGTTCCCCTCGGCTATCAGGTTGCCGACCCCTGCCGAAGTGCTGCTCAACATGGCATTGAGCAGTTGGAACATTTTGTCGGTAATCAATGTGTAGTTGCCATAGTATGCAACTATCCTCAACGACACAAAGGCGTAGATGAACAGTGGGGTTGTCTGGAATTGTGCGAATCCGTTGATTTGATGTACGAACAACTGCTTGGTGAGTCTTGCCACCTCAGGGTATTTCCTGAACAGTCGGCGGCCCTCCCTCAGCTCAATCTTGAGCCATGGATAGGTTTGGTCGATTTTCCAATTCAGTATGAAGGAATACCCTATTCCAAATATCAGCTCGATGGACACCCAAATCCAGTAGCTGCCCGTGTAGTAGGCAGATGTCATCTGGATAAGGATTTTGACAATGTTCGAGGTCTGGAAGTAGGCGGCCACCACGTAGTTCCTTTGGTCGGCCGCAAGCAGATTCTGGCGGTAGTTGATGAAATAGCCTATCAGCGACGAGGCAAGGAAGGAATAATAGGCAAAATAGATAAGCGCATAGTCAAATTTGGTGTCAGGATATATCAAAGGCAAGAAAGCCGACAGGATGATGCCCGCCACAAGAATAATCAGGCCTATCCAGCGATAGAGGTAGCCAAGAACGGACACAATCTCTATTATCTTTGGCTCGTCATGGTCGAACAGAGGCTTGTAAAGCACATAGCTTATGGCGGTTGCTATGCCGAGTTCCGCGAGATTGAGTGAGGCAAGCAGATTGTAGAGGGTGCCGGTAAGGCCGATGAAATCAGCCCCAAGTGTGTCTAAGAATATCTTTCGGGAAAAGAACGAAAGGAGTAGGGTCAGGAAATAGAATATCAGGTTCACTCTTGCGTTGAGCAAGGACTTCTTGACGCGGGAATCTGTTTCTACCATAGATTGTGGTTTGCTATTTTTGCTGCTTAAGGACAACACACCCTTCACCTCCGCCACTCCTTCGAAGGTCGGATGGGGAACTCATTCATCAGGTTGCCTTGCCTTCATTCAAACGCTTCGCTTTTACCCGTCACATGGAAAGGTAAAGCCATACGTTCCGCCAGCAAAGACGTGGCAAAGGTATAATAAATTTTCGATGTACGCACGCCCTTTGGCCAAAATTTTTTCATGGTGGCGGTCGTTTGCGCCAATTTCATGCCGTCGGCTTGGCGATAGCCTGGTGGCGGGCTTGTCGAAACAAACGAACGAACAAATTATTCCCCTAAAAGGCAGGGGGGAGAGTGTCTTTTTTTCGCCTCGCCCCCAGCCCGTCCGGGAACGGCAGTTTGAGGCACATCACAATGGGCAGAGCCGCTATCGCGACTCCACCTAAGCCCATCTAAGGGCATATAAGCTTTCATCTTAAAATTTGAGTCCACTTTAAAAAGTGGCTTTTAGGTTTAAGATCTGCTGCGAGACAGAGAATCTGAGCTTCAATACTGAAAAACAGGAACTTCTGCCAAGAGCGTTAAATATTCGCGAAAGACCTTCATAGGGTCTGGCAGTCTATCTTTGTCCTATGTTCCAATATTTTAGAATGGCGAAATCCAGCAAGAGGTTCTGTAAATAGGAAAATGTTTAAAGTACCGTTGCGGACGTATTCACTATCTTGGATCATAATACAAATATACTCAACTGTACTACATGATTTACATAAAGATGAAGTCATTCATATCACAGAGGGAACGGTCGGTCGTAGCTGACTCGAAACGGAAGAACAGGGGTTGTTTTCCCTTGAACGACTGCCAATGGTCAAGAGGGATGTCAAACACGGTGTTTTCCTGTGGCATGAATGCGCTGAGTCGGAGCTGGCCTATGACCTTGGCACCTTCATTCTCGCTGGGGGCGCCGAGCAATACGGTGATGGTTCCATCTACGCCTTGCGGCTTGATGTTGAGGGCGAGTTTGTAGGCGTGCTTCTTGTCGAGCTTCTTCATGTTGAAATATTTGTAGCCTACGACACATCCCGCCAAATTGTTTACGACGCGGCACGTAGGCTCTTTCAAGTTGTATTGACGCAACCTGGCGTCATTTACACGCGAAGCCATGATGTATGACCCATTGAATATATATTTCGGGTATTCCCAATGGGCGAGGACGGGAGAAGTAAAATAGCACGCCAAGCCGGCCGAAGTACGGTGAAGGGGATTGAGACCCTCGATGGCAAAGCCCTCTGACGTAAATTCGCCTTCAGATATCGTGACCTTGCCGCCCTTGCCCTTTTCGACCTTGATGTCGATGGGGGCAACCATAGCCTGCCGCGAATAGACGCTGAGTCCTGTATGGCGATGATAGACCACCCACCACTGGCCATCCACCTCGAAAATGCTGCCATGGGTATTGCCCTCGGGATAGGCGGTAATGTGGTATTTACCATCGCCCCCCTTCACGACTCCGCGACCGTCGATGATGGTACCACCATAGGTGAAGGGACCCATTGGGTTGTCGCTATAAGCGTAGGCAAGGGTATAGTTGCTGGAGGGTAGTCCCTTTTCGCCATCGGCCGTATAACGGCTGTAGATGAAGACGTACTTGTCTTGTATCTTTCGGATGGAGGATGCCTCGAAGAAGCGGAACACACCTTCCTGAAGATGGCTGGAAACCATGTTTTCTAAGATTTTGGTACCAGGCTTGAGGGTTGCCATAGTGGTGGGGTCGAGTTCGGCACAGTGGGATTTGTTGAAGCCCCAGTAGCCATATACTCTACCGTCGTCATCGACAAAAACGGCAGGATCGAAGCCAAGTATGCCATCGGTTTTTTGGGCATCTGTCTTGCTCCAGTTGCATACCTCAAAGGGGCCATCAGGGCGTTTTGACTTGGCTACCAAACACTCGCGCCCATTAGCCTGAATATTAGGATAAAGGTAATAAGTCTTGGTGCCGTCAACCTCGGTACGCACAGCAATGTCGGGGGCGTAAAGCAGGTCGCCTTCTTTGTTGCCACGCAAATAGCTGCCATCGCGGTTCTTGGTGTTTGTGAAGATTACGCCGTCGTAACGCCAATGGGTAAGATCGTTGACAGATGCAGACCATACGACTTGATCCAAACCACAATATTTGTTGAGTAGAAGGTCGTGAGAACCATAGACATAGACACGGTATTCACCTGGTTTGTCAGGGTCTTCAAATACGTAAGGCTCGCCATCAGGAATAAATTCCCACAGAGGGAGAAACGGATTTTGTGCCTGAAGGGAAACTGTCATACACAAGGCAAGGAGCAACAATGACGACACCTTGCAACGGATGTTGTTTACAATCTTGGTTTTCATTCTTTTTTTAAAAGTTTTCATTCTGCAATTTAGAAGCTGTTTTGAAATGTTCCAATTAATCTTTTATAAAATCTTTCCGGCTGAAAAGTTCGTTTCTTTTCAGTCACAATGGAGCCCCATTGCTCCTTCAAATAAGCAAATTTTCATCTCGAAAATCTTTCATAAA
Organism: Bacteroidales bacterium; assembly: GCA_030531335.1. Taxonomy (GTDB): domain Bacteria; phylum Bacteroidota; class Bacteroidia; order Bacteroidales; family Bacteroidaceae; genus DCGR01. Next base: position 2,855 of record JAUNNV010000019.1, on the reverse strand, counting down.
ATTTTTAATCGAACATTTCAAAACAGCTTCTTATTAATCTAACTCGTCATGTCATTTTTTATCTTAGTGCTGTGAAACACAAAAACAAGTAGATGCCAGCACTATCATCGCAAAAATACGATTTTTTTCTGCAACAGACGATAGAATCCCCATAAATTTTATTTATAGCCCCACTGTACCCAATACCAGTTGATAAAATCTTTATAACAGGTTTTGAGACCATGAGCCAAGTAGAATCCGTTTTCCATGAGAAATATCCTATTCATCTAAAATACTGTCTAAGGTAGTCACAAATGGAAGATACCTGATTTTTTGAAAAAGATTGCCGAGCGGCCTGACAAACAAAAGCTTATCAGGCCTTGGCAATGTCAGAAATTTCACCTATTTTAGTGATCGCTTTCAAACAACAAGTGTTATTACTGACATGGCAAAATTACAGATAAAATCCGACAACATCAATCCTTTCGGTGGTTTATTTTCAATTTTCAAGACATTTGACAAGTCCGGTGTGCGGGATGCCATCGACAGGACCCTCGGGCCTCGCGGCACGCTCCTTGCGTTCAGCCACGGGGACATCTTCGCATCGCTGCTTGGCTGTTACCTCGCTGGAGGTGACTGCATCGAGGATGTCATGGACATCAAGCCCTTCTGGGACGGCAACACCAATGTCAAGTTCCATCAGAAAGACACGCTGGAACGTATCTTCCACAGGCTGGAGGGCGAGGCAAGGGTGCTTGTGCGCAACTTCAGGGCGGACTGCGGTTCCTTCTCCGACGGAAATCTCAGGCTTGTGGTCCAGCGGACAAAACTCAGCGAGGAAATCACGGGAGAGGAGTCACATACTTTCTTGCGGAATTAAGGTAATTCATGTTTCGCATGTCCAGTCTGGAGGGCTGTACTATGAGTAACCGAGGGCAAAGCCCTCGGACTGGGCTACCACCATCCATCCTGCTTGGAAGGCAGTATCTCGCCTTCTATAATAACAGAGGTAGTGGCTTCCGGCCACCGATTTCAGGGTAATTCCCTAACCGGGCACATCTTCTTCGCTGCGCTCCGAAGTTGTGCCCGGTTACTCATAGTGTTGGCTTCCAGCCAAAATCACACATGCGAAACTTGAATAATTTGTATCTTCGCACCGTTAATAATCGGCAAAGCCACCCGGCTCAAATTCTTTTCACCGATTGCGTTTCGTGTTTGAAGTTAGGCCTTCCGAATGAAGGAGTTTTTTTGACAAGTAATGTGAACTCTGTCTATGCCTCAGCCGTAGGAGCAGCCGGGATGACAGAAACCGTGCGCTTGTCGTTACGACCCACCTTGAAGCAAACCGTACCATCGACCAGAGCCATGAGCGTATGGTCGGAACCCATGTGGATGTTCTCACCCGGATGGAATTCTGTGCCACGCTGGCGAACGATGATGTTGCCAGCCTTGCAAGCCTGTCCGCCCCAAATTTTCACACCAAGTCGTTGAGAAGCCGATTCACGACCGTTCTTCGAACTACCTACACCTTTCTTATGTGCCATAATGTTTCAGTTTTTAGGATTTGTAATTAAGCGACTACTTGTTTCACCAGGATTTCAGAGAACTGCTGACGATGACCGTTCAACTTCTGATAACCTTTTCTTCTTTTCTTCTTGAACACAAGCACTTTCTCGCCCTTAACCAGTGGAGATACTACCTCACACACTACTTTTGCACCTTCCACGGTAGGTGCGCCAATTGTGATGGCACCGTTGTTGTCAACCAACAAAACCTTCTCAAACTCAACAGTCTGCCCACCTTCAGCATTCTGAATGTGATGAACGAAAAGCTTCATGCCTTCCTCCACTTTAAACTGCTGACCGAAAATCTCTACTATTGCGTACATTTTAGTTTTTAATAATTTTATAACGGGTTTCTTCCGGCAGGCGTGTGCACCTTCGGCACCGCTTTTCTTGCCTGAACGGACTAAATCGGCTGCGAAATTACTTCTTTTTCTTGAATCGGCCAAAGCTTTTCGCTTTTTCTTTCAAATTTATTTTTCCTTATCGAACTGTAGGTGAAATTCCACCACAGCCTCCATGCCCTTGCGGAACATGTCGAGTGGGAAACTCTCGTTGGGCGAATGGATGGCATTGGCTTCCAGGCCAAATCCCATCAGCACCGTCTTGATGCCCAGTATGCGCTCGAAATCGCTGATGATGCCTATGCTGCCACCCCGGCGGACGGCCAATGGCTGCCGGCCGAAAGCCTTGGCAAACCCTTTCTCGGCTGCCTTGTAGGCTGGCAGGCTGATTGGGCAGACGTAGCCTTCGCCACCATGCATGGGCGTCACCTTCACATCCACATAGTTGGGAGCCACGCTGCGCATGTAATCCACCAACAGCTGCGAAACGACCTCGTGCCGCTGATGGGGCACCAAGCGGGTTGACACCTTGGCGTAGGCCTTCGACGGCAACACTGTCTTGCTTCCCTCGCCCGTATATCCTCCCCAGATGCCGCAAATGTCGAACGAGGGGCGGCAACTGTTGCGTTCGAGCGTGGAGTAACCTTTCTCGCCCTTCAGGGCCTTCACGCCTATCGCCGCCTTGTACTTCTCCTCGTCGAAAGGTATCTGCGCTATCATGCGGCGTTCTTCCTCCGGCACTTCCTCCACATCGTCGTAGAAGTGTGGGATGGCTATGCGACCATCCTCGTCCTGCAGGTCGGCCAACAACTTGCACAACACGTTGATGGGATTGGCCACCGCGCCCCCGAAATGTCCGGAGTGTAGGTCGCGGTTCGGCCCTGTCACCTCCACCTGCCAGTAGGCCAGGCCACGCAAGCCGGTAGTGAGCGAAGGCAGGTCGGCGCCGAGCATACTCGTGTCGCTCACC
>JAUNNV010000018.1 GCA_030531335.1 Bacteroidales bacterium | reverse complement strand
CCATGGCCATAACCTTTTCCATAATAACCGCCGTAATAGCCATAATAACCGTAACCCTTGCCATAGCCATATTTAAAGGTGTTGGATCTCAAGTTAAGCCCATTGAGCAGCATGTTAGGCTTTACTATATCTGCTTTTTCGAACAATGTCCGTATTTTGGGTAAAATCTTTAAAGCCGTGAATTCCGCACGAACCACATATAATGTACGATCGACAAATTTGTTAATCAACAACGAGTCGGCCACTGGCATCATTGGAGCCGAGTCACAGATGACATAGTCGAAATCGGCTCTACAATAATCTATCATTTCCTTGAGTTTATCGCTTGACGAAAGCAGCTCGGTGGGATTGGGAGCCACGACACCAGCAACTGCGACATGCAAATATGGTAAGCCTTCGATTTCTTGAAACATCTCTGAAACATCACACTTGTCGATAAAATAACCTATGATGGAATATTTGGTGTGCGAATGAAGAGATGGGAAATATTTGTGAAGAGATGGTTTTCGTAAGTCAAGTCCCAACAATGCGACCCGTTTTTTCGTATGCGAGAGTGAGACAGCCAAATTTGAGGCAATACTCGACTTGCCCTCCCCTGGAGCGGAACTTGTAACTTGGATAACCTTCCCTTCCAAAAACTTCAAGTTGCTGCGCAACATTCGGAAAGACTCAGTCTTAATATCTCGGCTTGAGGATTTTCTAATTACACTTCCATCCTCAAACTTAGGAATATTCGCCAGAACCGTCTCTGACAACACCTTCTCTATATCTTCCTCCGATTGTATAGTGGTACGCAAAATGCCAAGAAGCCATGCCAGTGCAGGTGGGAAACAGAATCCCAAAAACATCGCAACAAGCAGAACCGACATTGTCTTCGGTAAAATCGGAGCATTCGACCCATACGGAGGCTCAATGATTCTGGCATTGTCGGGTACATTATACATGGAAATCTGGGCTTCCTCCCTTTTTTGCTGCAAAAGCGTGAAAAGAGGTTCGATAATTTTTTGCTTTCGCTCAATCTGCGTCAAGTCGTATTGTTGGGTAGGTATGGTGGAAATCGCTGCCTTGTTCTTCTGCAACACCCTGTTGATTTCCCCCTCACGAAGTCCATACACTTTTCCCAAATTGTCAATAGAGGCAATAATGCTGTTCCTGCCGTCCTTTAGAACAAGATTCATGTTTTGTACCCGAGGGTTGTTCGGAGAAGAATTGGCAACCATCCTGTTTCGTTCAGCCACCTGCTGGTTGTACGTGTTGATGGCCAAATTCAAATTGGCATCCGCCAGGCCAATGTTCGATGGAATCACGTCATAATTCTCCACACTCATTTTGTCCAAGTCGGATTTTATCATTTTGAGAATGTTCTGCTGCAAACGGATGTCATTCAACTGTTTCTCATACTCTTGGTCGGAAGACAATGCCATTTGCGACTGCGCCTCTATATTGACCAAAGCACGCGAAGATTGGTATTGCTGATACGAGGTTTCCACCATACCCAGTTCGTGTGCAATATCTGCCAACCGACTGTCCATAAACTTGATGGAATTCAATACGGCGGCATTCTGGTAGAAGCGCGACTCTTCATTGTATTGTTGCACCAATGTGCTCAATACATCCTCTGCCCTTTCTGTTTTCGAATCGCGAAACACCAACGATATGACGTCTGTCCGACTGCTCATACGGCTGGAAGGCGACATTTCAATAGAAGCATGAAGACTGTCCACATAGGTAGCAGCACAAATCGCAGGATCCGCCCACGTCACCTCATAGTGTGAACCTATCGAGATTCCATCGGTAATAATCTTCGAGACAACTACAGTGAACCCTTTAAACGCTATCTTGTCGCCATAGCTGTAAGTCGCGTTGTTCGTCAATTCAGTTTCTTCCTCGCCGCGAAACATTATTTTGAATGTATCCTCACTTATGGGAGTCAACTCGAAGGCGAAAGCTCGCGGACGGCTTTTCTCTGAATAAAACGAATCGAATGATACTTCGACAGCAAAAGGATTGTCCTTGTAAAATTCCTGCTTCCGAAAGTTTAAGCTTGGTCTGGTCAGTTTGAATGTTGGTGTCTGATTCACATAATAGCGAATGTTGAGCGACAATTCCTCAACAACCTTCTTCATCAGGTTTTTGCTTCTGAAAATGAATATCTCATTATCAATCTTCGATGTCTGCTCCATACCGGCAATGTCGGACAACATGCTGATTCCGCCCTTATTCGATCTGTCGTTGGTCAGAATGACCTGCGTCCGCCGCTCATAAATGGGAGTTTGCGCCTTGACATATAAGTAGGCGATACAAAAGGCGATGAAACATGAACCTATAATCCAGTAGCGCAATCTCCATAGGAAAAATAGAATATCGCGTACGTCAAAGCCATTGGTGTTTCCACTCAGGTTCGACTTTCGTACAGAATTGTTATTTGAAGCATTCATGACTTATCAGAAAGGAGATTATTTGGTAATAAGGGTTACGACAGCCAAAACGGAGGCGACAGAACTCAGCAACACACTCCAAATACCGGTATTGGTCGTGGCCTCTGATATGCGTTGTCCCGAAGGTGGAACGTAAAGGACATCATTCTGCTGCATATAGAAGAAATCCTCATTCATGAGATTGGCCGACTTCAAATCTATTCTATAGTGTGTGTTTACGCCACCGACCTCACGAATCAGGATAATGTCCTCACGTTTGGCTGTCAATGACAAGTCGCCTGCTTTTCCCAATGCTTGGAAAATATTGACCTTTTCCGAATCCATCGAATATGTCCCCGGATTTTTCACTTCGCCCAAGACCGTAATCTTGTAATTCCTGAACGACACATATACGATTGGATTTTTCACATCCTTGCTGATGACACTGGTCAAGTAATCCGCCAAATCCGAACGTGTCATACCTTCGACCTTAATCTTACCCAAAATAGGGAAGTCTATCTCCCCATTGATATCGACAAGATAGGGAAGTGTCACACGCTCAGAATCGAAGCCACCGCCACCCGTTGAAAAGTCACTCAGCGTAAGGTTGTAAGGCATGACAACCTGTTTGTCGGGAGCAGACACGACGATGTTCAGCAGGTCGTCCTTTTTTATCCTTGCTTCATATCGGGTAGTGATTTCGTGCAATTGGACATGATCAATGTCTTGCACATACACGATTTCCTTTACTGACTTACAGGCTGTCAAAAAACAGAACAGCGCGACGGCATATACTACTTTCCTAATCATAACACGTTTCAAAATATTTTACGCGACAAAGTTACAATTAAGATTTCACATGTGCAAAAATTAAAATTACATTTCTCAAGTTGTATCCTATAAAAATCCATAAAAACCCAGTCCGACCCTTATCTGTTCCGAACCGCTTCCGATTCTTTCCTGGCTGTAAATCTGTTTGGGATTTATTCGGACATTCTGAATGCCCTATGGACAATTTATTTAGGACATCCCCATGCAAAACTCTTTTCGCGCAGTTATCTACTTGATGTCTTGCTCTCGAAAACTATAACCGCCACTGCCGATTATACAACCGCCGCCGATTGTACTTTATTAGAGCAACAACAGAATTTTCCATGTCCAGTTCAGGGATTTCTTCTGCCCATAAAGTCTATTTGGGGATGCTTTGCAGCAAACGATTGAAGATTGCATCCTGACGCAACAGTTCGGGAGCACCGACAATGTACATCCGTCGGCGGGCACGTGTCAGGACCACATTCAACTTCCTGTCGATTATAACTCCCTGTTCCTCTGTCAGGTTCGGAAGAAGTTGGAGCTGATGCGCACGATTCAAGCAAAACGAGTAGATGATGACATCGCGTTCGCTGCCTTGGTAACGTTCCACTGTATCAACCGTGACAAGTCCCAATCTTTCGTTTCCTGTTTGCTGCAATGCCTTTTTTATCAGTGCTATTTGGCTTCGGTATGGAGCAATGATTCCCAGCGTGCGCGATGCGTCGAAGCTGGCTTCATTGTCGTGATAAATCCGCTTTGCCAAATCCACGACAAGTTGCACTTCCTGTAGGTTTGTCTTGCCTGTCGGACTACTGGTGTCGGGGACGGACGGCACAAAGAACACAGCCTGCCGCACAGGTTCCAGCTGGTGAGGCAACCCCAACGATTCCAAGCGGCTCCCATAGAAAGCTGTATTGGAGAACGATGCCACAGCCGGATGCATCCGCCCCTGCCGGTACAACATGTCGATGTAGGGCGTATCCTTCTCGGCCAGGTGCTTTTTATACAAACGCTCAAACAAAGAGTCGCGCAGGTTGTGCAACCCGATTGAGCGCAACCGTTCGTCATCGACCCTGCTTTGCTCTGCGTTTTGGGCCACTACAGCGGGCAATTGTTTGTGGTCGCCAATCATGACAAACTTTCCGATGGCATCGCGCCCGTCGGGATTCCTTGCGCACAACAATCCCAGCAGCTGAGGTTCCAGTATTTGGGTGGCCTCGTCGATAATTGCCACATCGAAATGCTTTAGCTTGAACAGGTCTGGCTTCGACAACAACGTGGTGAGAGTCCCTACGTACAGCCTGCATCCCGACAGTCTGGCTCGCACTTCCTTGCGGTTGCAGCAAGCCGACATTTTTTCGTCCATCATGCGATGGCGATATTGCTCATCGCACGAGAGCACACTGCCGCATCGGATGTAGTCGGGATGAGACGGAATCTGTTCCAGCGTGTGGCAAATTTCATCCACTGCCCTGTTTGTAAAGGCCAACAGCAGGATTTGCGAATCTGGCTTCTCAAGAAAAAGTTCCACCATACGCCGTAAGGCATGCGATGTCTTTCCTGTTCCGGGAGGTCCCATGAGCAGGAAATAATCCTTTGCAGCCAGTGCTTTTTGAGCCACACAATCAAAAACAACATCGGGATTGCGGCGGATAGCATCCGACAATTGCCTACATGCCGAGACGGTCAGGTCGGTTTCCGGCTCACGCTGTCCCAACAACAAATCCCTTCGGCGTTGATTGGCACAGAGAAACAGACCCAATCCAGCAAAGACACCTCGGAAAGTGGCATCCGACACATCGTGTTCGATGGCATAAAGGCTCTCCGCAGGAAGTACCGCCACGTTGCGTTGCGCCGCGCGAAGTCGGATGGTAATCGACGACACGCCCATACGCTCTATTCCCCCTTTGACGACCATGCGGTTGGTGGCATTGTCGGCCACCATGTTGCGCTCGTAAAGGACAATCATATCGCCTTGCCGGAAGTTCGATAGGAAATTGACCGTGTTGTCTGGCAATGACAGGCTTACAAAAGGATGTTCGCGGTCGGCAATGTGATTTTCCTTGATATGCAGGTCGCACAGAATCTCTCCTTTCTCCTTTTTCTCGTCCAGACTTGCCAGCCACAAGACCGAGGATCCAGCGCGTCCCTCCACGTTCACGAATCCCGTCTTTGAAAGGAACAATTCGAGAGTAACGAAATTGTACAGGGCGATGAAGTATGTCCGCTCGATGGCCGAAAGCGATTGCAATCCGCTTTCAAACTGCTCGATGGGAGCCTTCAGGTATTGTTCCCAATAGCGGCCTTTCAACGCTCGTTCGTTCAGATATTCCGGGGTGACCGACCGCAACACGCTTTCCGTAAACTCCACTGAGTGATTGTGCACGATGTCATAAACTTGCGCGACAATACGATTGCGAACCATCATCACCGTCTGCATTTGAAGCGTCGAGGCCTTGGCTTCATACAGCATCGGGTACTTGGTGTAAAGCAGGTAGGGCTGCACCTCACGTGCATCCTTCCCCAAGCCATACTTCAGCACGGCCAAATAGAGCAGCATCTGTACTTGGTTGTTGCGTTTGGGCAGAGGATGTGGATGACCGTATTCGTCGGCCTTTCCAGACTTCATTTCGATGAAGCGGCTCATGTCTCGCTGCATGTAGTCCAAACGTCCTTGTATGCCTAAAGTCTCACAAATGTATGCAGGCTCCAACACGGCATCCTGCACATCGAAACCATGTTGGGGAAAATCAACGTCGATGATCCGACGGAGATTGTTGAAATGGACTTTGCAACTCTCGAAAAACGAACGCTCCGTTCGGGCATCGCACAGTTCCTCATTGGTGGAAATTTCTATCGGGTACTGACGGAATGCTTTCCGCATACATTCCAAATAGGTAGGTTTTCCATGTATTAGTTCGTCGAGAAACAGATTCACGATGTTTCCCAGCAGAACGGGTAACGAGCCTGCCACGGGACGGAACTGTGCCAACAGATAGTTGGTGGGGTGCTCGCCATATTCCTTGAAACACTCGGCAAGCGCACTGATGTCCAACAGGTAATCGGGCTCCAGCACGATGAAGGTGGGCGACAGCACACCCTCCTCGTCCGTCACATCAACCAAGTTCAACTGGGTTCCTACCCGCAACAACGTGGGAAGAGCCTCGAATGCGTCGGGGCATTGCACACGTAAGGACACTCCCTGCATGAGATGCACATGCAGAATGTGTCCGTCAACCTTATCGAGCGTTACCCTGATATTCGTCATTTACCCATGTACTCACGTACTTGGTCGGCGATGCTCCTCATGCCCTTCACCGAAGGGTGGCCACTGATTTTGTCGATGTCGTGTAACACGATGCAGTCTATCCCGAAATGCCGGCACACGGTCAGTACAGACTCGTTGATTTCGTCCTTCAAGCCATCATTTAGCATGAAATAGATTCTCACACTTGGATAATAGTCTATCAGATTGCCCAAGAGGAACGCTAAGGCAGGCCGGAACGAGTACAGGTCGTCGCGCGTGAAATTTCGATACTTGTATTCTCCGATAGGCGAGCCGGCCCACGAGTCGTTGGTGGCTCCAAACACAAGGATGATGTCTGGATTACCAAGTGCCGTAAGGCGAGTCACAAACGAGCGGTCGCTGTAGTCGGTGAATTCGGAAGAGCCTTCACGTTTATATCCAGAGAAACAAATCGTTGACCCCGAAAAAGAGTTGTTCACATCGAGCTTATAGCCGTTTTCCTTTACAAGGATATGCCACCATGTCTGGCGCACAGAGTTCACATCCGTACGTTTCGGGTCGGGTTTGGCCCAATACCACACGGCATTTGTGTCGGGTTCAAGATAGCCTTGGAAGGTGGAGTACGAGTCGCCAAGTATCGACACCGACAGGTGCTGGGCTGCCAGGCTCACCGAGCAGCCACACAACAAGAACAGGATGAGCAGACGTTTCATTTCTTCAGGAATGTGTCGCGCATGGGTGAGAATGTGTCGATGAGCATACCATCCTCCAGACAAACGCAGCCATGCTCCACATCGGGAAGCTTGAACAATACGTCGCCTTCCTTGACAATCTTTTTCTCCCCATTAATGGTAAATTCGAACTTTCCCTTGGCCACATACGTGGCCTGTGTATGTGGGTGATGATGCAGCGACCCTACGTCGCCTTTGTCGAAACGCACCTTCACCATCATCAGGTCTTTTCCGTAGGCCATGACCTGACGTTCGGCACCACCGCCGGCATCTTCCCATTCCACGTCATCGGCAAAGATAAAGGGCGCGCTGTGTACCTCGCCGGCACAGGCCGTTGCCTCACGTCCGCAGGCTTCCTGTCCATCACATGTTCCACCCTTGCACTGATGCTTCGTACAAGAATGTTCATCACACTTGGCTTCATTTCCCTGCTGTTGCTTGCAGCCCGACAAGAACAAGGGAGTTGCCAATACACACAATACAATCAATTTTTTCATGTTTCCGTTTCTCCTCTATGATAATTTTGAACTAAGTTAATTTTGAATTATGACCAGCACACCCCCAAATTTGCAAAGCGAATAAAATTAGTCTTTGTTGGCTCGCTTACGGTCGAGTGCATCAAGAAGAATCTTTCGCATACGCATCGACTTTGGTGTCACCTCCACATATTCGTCTTCCTTGATATATTCCAACGCTTCTTCAAGCGAGAACACCACAGGGGGGATGATTCGTGCCTTCTCGTCGGCACCTGAAGCACGCATGTTGGTGAGCTGTTTGCTTTTGGTTACATTGATTACCAAATCCTTCTCGTGGACATGTTCTCCGACAACCTGTCCGCCATACACCTCATCCTGCGGATAGATGAAGAACTTTCCCCTGTCTTGCAGATGGTCAATGGCATAGGCGTAGGCCGTGCCACTTTCCATGGCCACCATCGAGCCGTTGGTGCGACGCTCGATGTCGCCCTTGTAAGGTCGGTATTCTTTGTACCGATGGGCCATGATTGCCTCTCCCTGCGAAGCGGTGAGGATGTTAGTGCGCAGGCCGATGATGCCACGCGAAGGAATGTCGAACTGGATTGTCACCCTGTCGCCCTGGCTCTCCATCGAGGTCATCTCGCCTTTCCGTCGCGTCACCAAGTCGATCATCTTGCTTGAGAACTCTTCAGGCACGTTGATGGTCAGTTCCTCTATCGGCTCGCAACGCACGCCATCGATTTCCTTGAAGATTACTTGTGGCTGACCCACTTGAAGCTCGTATCCCTCACGGCGCATCGTTTCAATCAACACCGACAAGTGCAACACGCCTCGACCGCTTACAATCCATTTGTTCTCCTCCCCGTCGAGAGCTTTCACACGCAAGGCCAGGTTCTTGTCCAGTTCACGTTGCAAGCGTTCATAAATATGACGTGATGTCACGAATTTGCCCTCACGGCCAAAGAATGGAGAGTCATTGATGGTGAACAACATACTCATGGTCGGTTCATCGACGGCAATCGGGGGCAACGCCTCTGGATGCTCCAAGTCGCAGATGGAGTCGCCAATCTCGAAATGTTCCAGTCCGATAATGGCACAAATGTCGCCTGAGCCGACTTCGTTGGTGCGATGGTGGCCCATGCCCTCGAAGGTGTGAAGTTCCTTAATCTTAGCTCGTTCCGAACTGCCATCGCGGTGCACGATTGCAACGCTCATGCCATCGGTGAGCGTGCCACGGTGCACACGTCCCACGGCAATACGCCCAGTGTAGTTCGAATAGTCGAGCGAGGTGATGAGCATTTGGGGGGCGCCTTCCAAGTACTTGGGGGCAGGTATCGTTTTCAGAATCTCATCCAACAAATAAGTAATGTCTTGGGTCGGCGTCTTCCAATCGGCTCCCATCCAGTTGTTCTTGGCCGAGCCATACACTACGGGGAAATCCAGTTGGTCTTCGGTAGCATTGAGCGCGAACATCAGGTCGAACACCATTTCATAGACTTCCTCTGGCCGGCAATTGGGCTTATCGACCTTATTGACAACCACCACCGGCTTCAGACCTATTTCGAGTGCTTTCTGTAGCACAAAACGAGTTTGTGGCATCGGCCCTTCAAAAGCATCGACAAGTAGGATGCATCCGTCTGCCATATTGAGCACACGCTCCACCTCTCCTCCGAAATCGGAGTGTCCCGGAGTGTCGATGATGTTTATCTTTACACTTTTATATATAATGGAGACATTTTTCGACAAAATCGTTATGCCGCGTTCCCGTTCCAAATCGTTATTGTCGAGCATCAACTCCCCACCCGTCTGGTCGTTGCGAAACAAATGACCCGCCAGCATCATTTTATCTACCAAAGTTGTTTTGCCATGATCCACATGGGCAATAATTGCAATGTTCCTGATATCTTGCATATCCAATCTACTGAAAATTTACTTTTGTGGATTTTCTTCCTCGTCGAAAATCCGCTGCAAAGTTAGGAAAAAAGTCGTAAAAAGGTTTGCAAACCAGAAATAATGTGTATCTTTGCACCCGCAAATCGAATTTACACACTAAAAAAAGGTTTTTATGTATTTAGATGCAGCAAAGAAAAAAGAAATCTTTGAAAAGTACGGAAAGTCTAACACTGATACTGGTTCACCAGAAGCTCAGATAGCATTGTTTTCATACCGTATTTCTCACCTGACTGAGCACCTGAAGCTCAACAGAAAAGATTATAGCACAGAGAGAGCATTGACAATGTTGGTAGGAAAACGCCGTTCACTCCTCAACTATCTGAAGGATCGCGACATCAACCGCTACCGCGAAATCGTCAAGAATCTCGGACTGCGTAAGTAATCACTGCTTACAGAATTTTGAAAAGGAGGCAAACACTTGTTTGTCTCCTTTTGGTATGTAAACCAATGATAATTATGAGATGTAACTAAAATTCGCGAAGCGAATATTCTTAATTCTTATCTTAATTCAAAATTATTTTTGTATCTTTGAACGCTTTATAGATTTTAATCAATGCGACACATGCGAAAACGCTGGATAATAACCGTGACGTGGATTCTTGCTTCGCCAATCATTCTCTTTTTGATGGCTGTTTTCCTTGTGTATTTGCCTCCCATACAGCAGCGACTTGTTTCGGCAGCGACTCAAGCAGTATCCGACAACAGCGAATTCAAGGTACGAATAGAACACATCGCCCTACGGTTTCCATTGGCCCTTTCAGTCAACGATACCGATGTGCTTACCCAACAAGGCGACACACTCGCCTCAGTAGATGAACTAAGGATAGAGATTCTGCCAATTCCTCTTTTTAGGAAAGAGATTGCCGTGAACGGCATCGCCGTGAGCGGCCTGAATCTCGACTCTCACCATCTTGTTCCTGGCCTACACTTGTCTGGTGTGGTTGGGGAGTTGTTTCTCGACAGCCATGGGATAAACATTACCGACGAGATTGCTGTGGTAAACCGTATCATGTTGTCGAATACAGACTTGTTAGTTTGCTACACCGACACGATTGCCGCCGAGGAACAACCCGACACATCGTCGTCGCAGCTGCCTTGGAAAATCATGCTTGAGCACATCGACATAAATAATGCCCATGTGTCCTTGCACATACTCCCCGACACCCTTTCCCTCCAATCAAACATACAACATTTGTCGCTACGAAACGGCGTGGCCGACCTACGGGAAATGGAGTATTCGCTTCGTAGCATCGACTTGTCAAACACGACTCTGCAAACCGATTTCAACCAGCAGCCTCCTTGTGAAGGATTCGATGCAAACCACATTGGCCTGTCAGACATCAATGTCGCACTCGACTCAATCCATTACCGACAACACGACATCCATGCCTCCATTGCCCAATGCTCTTTTCGAGAGCGTTCGGGGTTATATCTGCAATCGGTGAAAGGACAAATCTATGCCGACAGTACACGCATCGAGATACCCATGATTCGTCTTGCAAGTGGAAGTTCCACATTCCAGATAGACGGATATCTCGATTGGGACGCATTGCAAGCAAATCCTACAAGCCAACTTTACGCCCACGTATCCAGCCAACTGGGGAAGGAGGACTTGCTGACAATATGCCATTTGTCCGATACGTTGTTCCAACGTCACTACTCCGATGACCCCATCCAACTCAACCTTGACGTTGAGGGCTCGCTCCATGCACTGAAGCTCCACGGTTGCGATGTGACGCTGCCCAATGCCTTTACGTTGAAAATAGATGGCCATTTCAATAACATTACCGATTCCCTGCTTCGAACCGCCCACCTGTCGGCCGTAGCCGAAGCACACGACATGAATTTTCTCACCTCTCTTACACAAGGTCGGGTGGCGGTTCCCCAAGCGACATGGATAGAAGGCGAATGCGACTTTCGCGACAACACAATCAGTGCCGCGACGAAATTGTTTCAGCATGATTCAGACAGCCTGCCGCTTGCAAGGCTCGATGCGACATATTCCATCCCTAATCGCAATTATGGCTTAAACTTATCGGCCGACGGTCTCAATCTTCATGATTTCCTGCCAACCGACTCCATCTTCCACGTCACCACCCAATTCTATGCTCACGGACAAAATTTCGATTTCTTTTCACCCAAAACATCCTTCCATGCCTCAGGAAAGCTCGAACGACTTGAATATGGGTCGGTTGTCCTCACGAATACTCAGTTCGAAACCGATTTTGAGGAGCATCTGCTCAACATAGGAATCCGTTCCGACAACCCACTACTCAAGGCCGATGCCACCTTGCGAGGTATCCTGCAGCCCAACGATGTTACGACCCGATTCAAGCTGAACGTCGATAACCTGGATTGGCAGGCACTACACTTCACGCCAAAGCCCATCCGCTCACAGCACACGCTCGACTTCGACTTGCAAAGCAATCTGCATGAACGACACACACTCCATCTGTCGCTTACCGACAACATCATCACCAACCGTCGCCGACCTCAAAAAGCAAAGGACTTGTCCGTACATTTCCACACCGACACCGACAGTACACAAGTGCGACTCTCTACGGGCGACTTGAATGTTGACTTTACAGCCAAAGATTATGTAACCAGACTCTCCGACCAATTCGCCACATTGACGAGTACCATCCAACAACAATGGAATTCCAAGCATCTTAGTCAGTCACATCTGCGCAAACTTTTGCCCGATGTGTCGCTTAGTATCACCTCTGGCCAAGAGAACCTTATCTACAACCTATTGTCGCTTGCAGGGTTCCGCTATGACAACATGCAATTCCGGCTCAATGCCGATGCGACGCAGGGACTGAACAGTTCCTTTAATATGTTCGGACTACAGTCTGACAGCATTGCCATAGATACGCTCTATATGAGCGTCGTGCAAGATACAGCCACCATCCATCTGCAAAGTGGGGTTATCAACAACAAGACGCGAGGTGCCGATGCGTTCAATGCCACACTGATGGGAGGCATCAACGACAACTCCGGGCAACTTTTGTTCGAATACTTGAATGCGCACGACCAGCGAGGTGTTTATCTTGGACTGCAGGCCGATCTGCGGCAAAAAGGCATACGACTGCATTTCTTCCCCGAACAGCCCACCATCATGTATCGTCCTTTCACGTTCAACAAGCGCAACACCATCTATCTGTCCGACAGAGGACGCATCTACGGCAACGTACAATTGCACGACGAATATGGCACAGGCCTGGAATTCCACACTCATTTCACGGATTCTGTTACGAAACAGGACGCTACGCTGACACTGCAAAACATCAATCTGCATGAAGTGCGCGACATCTATCCATTCATCCCCCATTTAGAAGGGTTCCTCGGCACGGAACTTCGATACATCGACCCTGCCACGAAGGCTCCAATGATTAGTGCCGACGTCTCCATCCGCGATTTCGTTTACGAAAAGACCCCACTTGGCACTTGGGAGTTTGGCGGAGTATATCTGCCCGACAAACGAGGCGAGCATTTTGTTGACGCATATATGCGAAAAGACGACAATGAGATACTAACCCTTCAGGGGATTTATAAGGATGGACGGTGCGACAGCCTGAAGGCAGAGGTCAACCTCGTTCACTTTCCATTGGATGTCGCCAACCCATTTGTCCCCGATGCCACACTTGCACTTCAAGGAAGCATTGACGGCACGCTCCAAATGGACAGCCCCATCGACGTGCCCTTGCTCAACGGTGAATTGGCGATGAACGATGTGGCGGTGGATATTCCATCCGTTTCTGCCCATTTCGCCTTTTGCAACGAACCCCTGCAGATGACCGACAGTCGCATCCTGTTCGACAACTATAAGATTTACACACACGACAACAGCAATCCGTTCAACATCAACGGAACTGTTGATATTCACGATGTGGAGCATACTAACCTCGACTTGAGACTGAGGACAAACAATTATGAGCTCATCAATGCCAAGAAGACGCGCAACGCCATGCTTTATGGAAAGCTCAACGTGGATCTGAACGCTACACTCAAAGGCAATCTCGACCATCTTTCGTTGCGAGGACGCATGAACGTATTGGGGAAATCCGATTTCACATACGTGCTGGCCAATTCCCCACTACAGGTCGAAGACCGTTTGGGTGAATTGGTCACATTTGCCGACTTTAGCCAAGACCAATACGCGGAAGAGGAAGAGGATTCGCTCTTCCTCAACAATTCGTTGAGCGGATTCGACATTCTCATGACATTGCACATCGACCAAGCTGTCCGGGCGCGAGTCAACCTTACCCCCGATGGTTCAAACTACATGATGCTTGAGGGAGGTGGCGATTTGTCGTTCCAATATACTCCACAAGGCGAGATGTTGCTCAACGGACGATACGCACTTATCGATGGCGAACTCAAATACGACATACCCATCATTCCACTGCGTACCTTCAACATCAAGAACGGAAGCTACGTACAATGGAATGGGCCGGTTCTCAATCCTACCCTCAACATTACCGCCACCGAACGGACACGGTCGTCGGTCGGTGTCCGGGGCCAAACCCCACGCATGGTGGAATTCGATGTGGGTTTACAACTCAAGAACCAATTGAAAAATCCCGATATGGCCTTCATCCTCTCCGCTCCCGAGGATGCCTCTGTACAAGACCAGATAGCATCCATGAGCGTAGAGGAACAAAACAAGATGGCAGTAACCATGCTGGTCACAGGCATTTATTTGGCTGAAGGAAACACAGCCAACGGGTTCAATGCATCCAATACACTCAATGCGTTTCTGCAAAGCCAGATTTCAAACATTGCAGGACAAGCCATGGAAGTGAACTTCGACATGAACGAGCGTGCGACCGAGGCTGGGACACAAACCGACTATAATTTCCAGTTTGCGAAACGGTTCTGGAACAATCGTTTCCGAATAGTCATCGGAGGAACCGTATCCACAGGCAATGTGGTCGTCCAAAACGAAACGTTCATCAACAATGTTTCCATCGAGTACCGCCTCGACAACAGTGGCACCCGCAACATCAAACTCTTATACGACAAAAACTACCAAAGCATCCTCGAAGGTGAAATAACCGAGATGGGCTTGGGTGTCCTGCTTCGTAAGAAGGTGACACGACTGAGTGAACTGTTCATATTCAAAAAGTACCAACCCAATCCATAATGCGACAGATTTCCCCACATATCCTCACACAGCTATACAACGCCTACCTCCCTGTTGTACACCTCCTCATGCCGATTCTCATATTGACAGCGTGTTCTACCACCAGCCATCTGCCAGAAGGCGAGAAACTCTATGTCGGTATCAGCAAGATGGAGCAGACTGGTCAACCTGGCGACACCCCCACTGCCGTCACAGCACAAACCGAGGTGGAGGCAGCCCTATCCTATCCACCTAACGGATCTTTTTTAGGGAGCAGTACCTTACGTTCGCCGCTTAACATCGGACTATGGATATACAACGGCTTTGAACGCTATAGCGACAAGAAAGGCTTCGGGCGCTGGGTCTTCGACAAGTTCGGCTCTACGCCCATACTCATTTCGACCGTCAACCCCAACACACGAACTACCATCGCCACCAATCTCATGCACGATTACGGCTACTTCAACGGTAGTGTCAGTTCAAGACAAATTCCTCAAAAGAATCCACGCAAGGCAAAACTCCAGTACTCCCTCGACTGGGGAGCTCCATTCTTCATCGACTCATTGACCTACCTTAAATTTCCCCACGATGCCGACACCCTCATCCAACGGAACATGTCACAATCGCTCGTCAGACGAGGCGACCAGTTCAATGTTGTGACCCTTGACGAAGAACGTACACGCATCAGCGACCTGTTGCGCAACAACGGCTACTATTATTTCACCCCGTCGTATCTTACCTACCGTGCCGACACTATTATGCATCCGGGGCATGTCAACCTTCAGCTTCTCACCACCAAGGACTTGCCACAACAAGCCAAACGCCGATACCACATCGGCCACACCTCGCTTTATCTCCTCGACCAACAACGCGGCAGACACACCGATTCGCTGAAGATGCGTTCCATGACCATCCACTACACTGGCAAGAAGCCAGGCATCCGCCCGGGAGTGATACTCAAACGACTGTTCTTTAAGCAGGGAGAACTTTATTCCGCCGACCGTCAAGCCCTTTCACAGCAGTTGCTGGCTCATTTGGGAGTTTTCCAATACACACAGTTCCAATATGTCCCAGCCGACACCACCGCCACATGCGATACGCTCGACATAAACATCAATGCCGTGTTCGACAAGCCTTACGATGCAGAGTTGGAATTCAATCTTACCAACAAGAGCAACCGACAGATGGGACCGGGAGCCATCTTCACACTGAATCGGAAAAACTTCCTACGCACAGGTGCAACGTTGTCCTGGCAGGTGAAAGGGTCGTACGAATGGCAAACACATTCCACTACCGAAGGCGACAAGTCCATCATGAACTCATTCGATTTCGGTACATCCGTGTCGCTTGAGAATCCACGCATCGTACTTCCCTGGAAAAACGCCACACTCAGGCGAGCACGTTACCCGCAAAGCACACAAACGAAACTGAATGCCGACCTGCTCAATCGCGCCGGTTACTTCCAGATGCTATCCTTCGGAGGATCGCTTACCTATCAGTTCAGTACCAATCGACTTGTCCGACACACACTCACTCCCTTCAGCCTCACCTACAACACCCTGCTTCACACCTCGGCCAAATACGACAGTATCATAGCCACCAACCGAAATCTCGCACTCAGTATGGCCGATAAATTCATACCAGCTATCAGCTATTCCTTCACTTACGACAATTCCCCCCACAAACGTCGCCACAAACTCTGGTGGGAAACGACAGTGAAATCGTCTGGCAACATCACCTCGCTGCTCTACGCTGCCTGTGGGAAAAGCCTCACTGAAACCGACAAGACCCTATTCGGTACACCCTACGCACAGTTTCTCAAGCTCACCTCCGAGTTGCGTGCCTTGCTCAAGATTCGCGACAACCACCACGTGGCACTGCGACTGATGGGGGGCATCATCCATTCGTATGGCAATCAAGAGACAACACCCTACACCGAACAGTTCTACGTAGGTGGAGCCAACAGCATCCGGGCCTTCACCGTACGCTCTGTAGGTCCAGGCCGCTATCATCCCAAGGACAACGAACGCTATGGCTACCTCGACGAGACAGGCGATGTGAAGTTGGAATTCAATGCGGAATATCGCTTCGGCATCATCGCAGGACTGAAAGGAGCCATCTTCCTCGATGCCGGAAACGTATGGAAACTGCGACACGACTCCACCATGCCCGACAGCCAGCTCACCCTTCGCAACTTTACGGAAAGCGTAGCCACTGGCACGGGTGCAGGATTGCGCTACGACCTCGACTTTCTGGTGCTTCGTCTCGATCTTGGTGTAGCACTACACATACCCTACGACACAGGCAAAAGCGGCTACTACAATGTGCCCAGGTTTTCCGACGGGCTGGGACTTCATTTTGCCATCGGTTACCCGTTCTGACGCAGATAACGAACATTTCATGATTGTTGTCCTCTCAGGATTAATTTAAGTCACTTCTGTCGTAAGTTTCGAATAATCGAAGGTACAATTTAGAAGCTGTTTTGAAATGTTCCAATTAATCTTTTCAAAGGCAAGCTATAGGAAATATTCCGATAAAAGGCATAAGTTCTCGGAATTTATTGCTACTTTTGCCATGTCGGTTCGACATGTCCCTCCTCATTGCCTTTACAGGATTTAAGTCGGTGGAAAGTCGGAACTGGCAAAACCGATGGCAACAAAATGTTGCCCAATAAATTATAAGGATATGACTTTACAAAGAGATTCCTAAATGATGACAAGTGAAGAAAAACTGGCCATAGAAGGTCGCATTGTCGAAATGCTTAGGACTGTGTTCGACCCTGAGATACCGGTCAACGTGTATGACCTTGGCCTCATCTACAAGATAGACGTGGAGGATTCAGGCGAGGTCTCGATAGACATGACCCTTACGGCACCCAACTGTCCGGCTGCTGACTTCATCATGGAAGATGTGCGGCAACGCATTGAATCGGTCGAAGGTGTCGCCTCTACGCAGGTCAATCTGGTGTTCGATCCGGAATGGGACAAGGACATGATGAGCGAAGAGGCAAAACTTGAACTCGGTTACTTATGAAGAAAGTCTATTTTCTGTCGGATGCTCATCTTGGGTCGCGTGGTATTCCCCATGCACGAAATCAAGAGCGTCGGCTTGTCAGTTTCCTCGACAAAATAAAACATCATGCTTCCGCCATCTTCCTATTGGGCGACATGTTCGACTTCTGGTGGGAATACCGCACGGTTGTTCCACGTGGTTACACCCGCTTCCTCGGCAAGTTGTCCGAACTCACCGACATGGGGGTTGAGGTGCACTTCTTTACTGGCAACCACGACTTGTGGTGCGACGATTACCTACAGCAGGAGTGTGGGGTTGTGATACACAGCGACTTCCTGACTTGCGAGATTTATGGGAAGGAGTTTTTCCTGTCGCACGGCGATGGCTTTGAGGACGGTGATTGGAAGTTCCGTCTTTTGCGAAACCTTTTCCATTGTGCCACCCTGCAACAGTTGTTCTCGGCCATCCATCCACGTTGGGGGGTTGATTTCGGTTTGGCTTGGGCACGTCACAGTCGTATGAAACGCATCAATGGGCAGGAACTTCCTTGGCAAGGCGAGTGCAACGAGCCTATGGTGCAACATTCCAAACGATACCTGACGGCACACCCCAACATCAATTATTTCATATATGGACATCGTCACATCATGCTCGATATGTCGTTGTCGCAGACAGCCCGGATGATGATACTCGGCGACTGGATTACCCACTTCTCGTATGCCGTGTATGATGGCGAGAATCTCCGTTTGGAGCAGTACATAGAAGGCGAGTCGCAGCCTTAATCCAATTAAGAATCAGGAATTTTGATTTAAGATTACATACAATGAGAATCAATCGTGAACTGATAAACCAATTCTACACCGAATTGGACGAAAGATCGCGCGACACGCTCGACACGGCCATTGAAAAAGTGGTTGAAGCGAAGCGCAAGGGAGGAAAAGTTGTTGTGGTGACCGGAAGTGGTCCCAACATACACGAGGGTGTGACCACACTGGTGGCCGAACTTATCGAGAAAGGTCTGGTAGATGGTGTCACCACCAGTTCGGCTGTAATCAACCATGAAATGGGAGGAACGCTCGACCGGGTGAAAATGTGTCCGGCGGCCCAGTTTGGTTTGCCGGAAGATAAAATGCCACGTGGCAATGTGTTTGAGTTCACCGACATGACCGATGAGCAGTTGGACGAACTCGGCAAGGAAATGATTCTTGACAATGAGTTGCTGGCCAAGCGTAAGGATGCCGACGGACATTTTGTGATCAAGGCCGCCGCCAACATGGCTTATCCAATGGGGTTGCGCACGGAACTGCTTGCCGATGAGATTCACTCGGTTTGCCGACAGACCGGCTTGCCTTTTGAGGTTGTGGCTGGATGGGGGTGTGATTCCCGCACCATGTTGGGTGCAGGCGCACGCAAGGGCATACCGGTGTTGGTGACCCTGCCACAACTGGTAGGTGGCGGACACGTGGGTCTGGATGTGGGCGACAGCATTGCCATTGCCGAACGCTCGCGAAGGATATCTGAGCTGTTGGGTTCGGCCGATGTCATCATTGAGTCGGCTGTGGCACTGACACAGGAAATCCATGATGGGCCATTCGAGACATATACCGGTCACGGCATCTGGTCGTGGTGGCAGCATCAGCCCACCTATAGTCTGAGGGGGAAAACCTTGATACGGTTCGATCTGGACGAAAACCTGCGCAAGGCACAAGACCTACAGAAACAAAATGCGATGATACAGGAAGCCATCAACAAAGGACTGCCAAAAACAAAACTTTCGAAAATTCCGTTCCGCATGGAGATGTCGGCCTTTGCACGGCATGAGGGCAGCCTGCCGGTTATCGGCGACATTGGCATGATATGGCCGATATTCGCCTTGCGCATGGCCGATGCCTTGGGTATCGACTTGGGTTACATGAGCTACAAGCAGGAAACCGACGACGGCAAGCTGATGCGCCAATGGATTGTAGATAATATCAAACCTTTCGACAAGAAGCTGATGCAAGCACGTTTGGCCGACTTCAGACGTGAATCATAGTTATTTACCATTTTACTAATTACTATTTACTAATTACAAATTCAAACATAGATAGTAAATTGCAAATTGTCAAATAGTAAAATGTTAATCATTTGCCATGCTGTTTCACCATTTCCTGGGCAACCTGTAGGTTGTTGAACAGATAAGACTTCATGCCGATGAACATGGAGTCTTTTTCGTTGGTTACCACTCCATCGCGATAGCAAAACTCCTGACCGTTGGAAGGATTGACAATGAGCAGCCTGTCCTGACCACGCACACCAATGACATCGTCGGCGGTATAGAAACTGTAAGGACGCTGACGGTGCAACAGGTCAATACCGAAATGCTTGTGTCGTGCGGACAAGCCAAGCAATCCGAGAAGCGTTGGTTGGATGTCCATCTGGGTGGCCCAGGAGGAGTTGACCGCAGGCTCGATGTGCGGTGAGCAGATGAGCAACGGCACATGATTGTAGGAAGTGGGCATCTCGCTCTCTGCTCCACCTACAAGCTTGCCATGATCGCCGACAAGCACGAACACGGTGTTTTGGAACCACGGCTGATGGCTTGCCTGGTTGAAAAATTGTCGGAGTGCCTCGTCGGCATACTCCACAATCTGCTGTTCGATGTCGGCACTACGTGGCTTGAACCACGAAGGAATCACGTATGGTGGATGATTGCTGATGGTAAGCAAGGTGGCAAAGAAAGGTTCGGACACGTTGGCGAGAGTGTCGAGCGCATATTGAAACAAGTAATGGTCAGGCACTCCGAAACTGTTGACCACCTCATTGGCCGGGTAGTTCTCCTGCGAATGGATGTCATCATATCCGTTGGTGCGGAAAAAGGCATTCATGTTGTCGTATTGTGCCTCATGGGTCATGAAGAACATGGTGTGCCAACCGTTGTCGCGAAGCACGGTGGGCAATCCTTCGTAATGGGGTATATTGGTTCCCTTCATCATGTTGCGTCTCATAAGCGCGGGGAAGGAATACAACGTAGCGAAGAGTCCGTGATTGGTGTGTATGTCTGCCGAATAGCAGTTGGTGAAACAGAGGCTGCGGTGTGCAAGACTGTCGAGAAAGGGCGTGAGATGTCCCGTATTGCCGAAACACTCCATCAGGTTGGCACTCATGGACTCCATGAATATGAGCACCACATTGAGACGGCTTCTATGCAAGCCGTGTGAAGTGGTGTCGGGTTCAATAATCCAGTTGTAGTATTCGGCTACGGCAGCAGAAGCCACATCGAGCTCGGCAAGGTGAAGATCCTTGTTCTCAGGACGGAATTCATCGAGTGTGCTGGTAATCAGGTTGTAGGTGGGATTGACACCCAACTGGTTGAGAAAGCTGTCGGTGCAATAATAAGCGGCACTCACCTTGATGGGATTGTAGCCCAAACGGCCACGGATGCCAAACATGCAGAGCCCGACACACACTGCGCCAACGAGAAAAGTGTATGCTCGCTGCCTCCAACCAAAGGGCATGTCGGGGAGTACATGAAGCAGGTTTGTGAGCCAATGGTTTGAAATCCATACAAAGGCCGATGTCAACACAATAAAGGCGATGAGCGGCGGATAGTAGGATGACTCGCTCCACAACATGCCCAAAGTGGTGCCGACATATTCGGCCCAATTCCAGATGCTTGAGTTAATGTGCTTAAAGAAGTAGGTGAAATAAGGGATGTCGGCAGCCGACACAAAAATGACGATGCTCCAAAGAACCTGCAACCAAAGGGTAAGGATACGCATCGACAAGTGAAAGAACCGTCCCCAAAGACAAGCAACCATGCACACGGCAAGCGGCACGATGAGCAGATAACAGCCCACCACATTATCGAACCACACGCCACGCACAAAAGCTTGCAACTGCAACGGTAGATGGTCGATGGATTGAGGTTGCAGATTGTCTGCTCCGACATAAAAAAGCCCTATGCGCAATAATGTGAGCACAAAAAGGCCAAGCAGATGAATTTTCAGCAGATGCCAAACGACGTTTCCAAATTGTTTCATGAGCACAAAATTACATAAAAACACGAATACGACAATGTGATTCGGATTTTTATGTTTACATTTGTGCAATCAAGTGAATTTGGAACAATGAACCTGAAGTATATCTTACATAGTGGGAAAAACTCGAACTTGAAATTCTACATGGCAAGCTATGCCATGCACTTGGTGCCGAGGTGGCTGTATGTGCATGTAGCCCATGGGGTGGCGCGTGTGTTGCGTCAAGGGCAAGACATGGACTACGTGCACTGGCGTGTGGCCTATTACAACAAATTGTCGTCTGGTCGCAGCCTACCCGACGACACGGAGTGCCTGCAAAGGATGAAACGCAGGGGACAATCGGCCTACTTCCACGATCTTTATCGCACGTCGCGGTGGTTCGAAGGCCATTTGAAGTGCGTGTTGCTGCCTGGCGACATCACGTATGTGCCTCAGGTGCCGAGCATCGTGAAAAGTCGTCCTATAGAAGGCGACAATGCCAACTCGGTGGTAATGAAACTCAACAGGACACGCCATTTCATATTCCTGCACGACAAACTACGCTTCGAGGACAAGGCCGATCGGGTGATATTCAGGGGAGGAGTGTTCCAACCGCACCGCAGGAAATTCATGCAGATGTATTTCGGCCATCCGTTGGTTGACGCGGCGGAAGCAAACAAGCACGCCTCGTCCAATCCGCCCGAATGGCGGAAACCAAGGATAACCATCTATGACCATTTGAAGTTCAAATTCATCATGACCATCGAGGGCAACGACGTGGCAAGCAACCTGAAATGGGTGATGTCGTCGAACAGTATAGCCGTAATGCCACGCCCTACCTTCGAGACATGGTTCATGGAAGGAACACTGAAACCCAACTATCACTACATCGAGATAAAGCCCGACTTCTCCGATTTGGAGGAACGTATTCTCTATTATCTTAACCATCCCGATGAAGCCAAGGCCATCATTACACACGCACACGAGTATGTGGCACAATTCCAAAACAGTCGCCGCGAGACGCTTGTGGAATGGATGGTTCTTGCCAAATATTTCCGCGAAACAGGACAGACTTATGATAATTTTGAATTAAGAACTAAGTTTATTCGCTTTGCATGTCCAGCTTGGAGGGCTGTACTCCTGAGTAACCGAGGGCAGAGCCCTCGGAGTGGGCGACCACCATCCATTCTGCTTAGAAGGCACTACATTGCTTTCTACATTCGAGGTAGTGGCTTCCAGACATTAATTTCTGGGTGATTCCTTGTCTGAGCACATTTTCTACGCTGCGCTCCGAAGTTGTACCCGGTTACTCATAGTGTTGGCTTCCAGCCAAAACCATACAAACGAGACTTGAACATAAACCATAGTTCTTAATTCAAAATTCTTAATTAACAATGGTATTACTTAGTTTCGACACCGAAGAGTTTGATGTGCCCCGCGAACACGGAGTGGATTTTCCACTTAGCCGAGGAATGGAAGTGTCGGAGGAAGGAACAAACCACATTCTCGACACGCTTGGCCGGAATGGGGTGAATGCAACCTTCTTCTGTACGTCGAATTTTGTGAGAAACGCACCGCAAACCATGGCAAGAATCAAGCGCGAAGGACACGAGATAGCATGTCACGGCTGCGACCATTGGCAACCCAAAGCCACGGACGTGAAGGAATCGAAAGTCATCATAGAGCAGCTGATGAGAGTGACATGCCATGGCTATCGCCAACCGCGCATGTTTCCCGTCAGCGACGAAGCCATTCGCTCGGGCGGCTATACGTACAACTCATCGCTCAACCCCGCATTCATCCCCGGACGCTACATGCACCTCACCACCCCCCGCACCTGTTTCGTGAAGGACGGTGTGCTACAGATTCCTACATCGGTGTCGCCATGGTTGCGCATTCCCTTGTTCTGGCTTTCCTTATACAACTTTCCCGAGGGCTTGTATCACTGGCTTGTAAGGCGCGTGTTACGCCACGACGGCTATTTCAACACATATTTCCACCCCTGGGAGTTTGTAGAACTGAACGAACACCCCGAATACCGAATGCCCTATATTATCCGCAACCACAGCGGACGGCAAATGCAGGAACGGCTGGATCGACTGATAAGGATGCTGCAAGCACAAGGAGAAACATTCACCACATACTACGAATTCGCCAAATCTTTTACTATTTTACCATTTACTAATTACAAATTCAAGCACAGACAGTAAATAATAAATTGTCAAATGGTAAATAATATGGATAGTAATAGTAAATTGTCAAATAGTAAATAGTATGATACGATTAGCCATCATATTGCCATGCTATAACGAGGAGGAAATACTCGACATGTCGGCACGGAAACTCGACATGCTTCTCAGCGGACTGACAGCCAAAGGGAAAGTGTCGGCCGACAGTTTCGCACTATTCGTGAACGATGGAAGCCACGACCACACGTGGAACATCATCGCAGACCTGCACCGTCGGTACTCATTTGTGAAAGGACTGAACCTGGCACACAACGTAGGCCATCAGTACGCCATACTGGCAGGCATGATGACCGCCAAGGATTCGTGCGACGGACTCATAACCATCGACGCAGACCTACAGGACGACTTGAACTGTGTGGAACAAATGGTCGATGCCCACACCGAAGGCTACGACGTGGTGTATGGCGTGAAAGTGCAGCGACAAGCCGATTCGTACATGAAACGCCTGTCGGCGCAGATGTTCTACAAAATGCTTACGTCGATGGGGGTCGATTCCATCTACAACCATGCCGACTTCCGCTTCCTGAGCAGGCGTGTGGTTGAAACCTTGTCGTGTTATCCCGAGCGCAACCTCTATTTGCGTGGTCTCATTCCGCAGATTGGCTTTCCCTACACCACCGTCGATGATGTGTTGAGCGAGCGGAAAGCTGGAAAGTCCAAATACACCCTCACGAAAATGTTTGGGCTGGCACTCGACGGCATCACCTCGTTTTCCACCCGACCCCTCTACTATGTGGCGTTTGTCGGTTTCCTGTTCATCCTAATCAGCATCGCCATTGCCGTGTATGTGCTCTATTCGCTCTACACCGGGAGAGCGGCCGACGGATGGGCTTCGCTCATCTTGTCCATTTGGTTTGTAGGGGGGGTGACACTGGTAGCCTTGGGCTGTGTAGGCGCATAC
>JAUNNV010000137.1 GCA_030531335.1 Bacteroidales bacterium | reverse complement strand
CGGTTGTCGCGTTCATCAAGATGGATATGAAGTTCTGTTGTGTACAGGACTTCGGAATCCTGTGTTGGAACCTCAGCGAAATCAGTCACCTCAAAGTACTCAAGGACACCTGTAGGAAGGAAATATGAGGCAAGGCCTTCATACATGTTTATATTGCTGCTATGATTCATGATGTAAAGGCACTATTTTTTTGGCAATCATGTATCATTTAGCAACATGTTTTTGGGTTAGCGTCCGTACACCCTCCCCACAGGGTTTGTCGCTTGCGCCATCTTTCATGAAATTTTTAATCGAACACATTCAAGACAGCTTCTTGATTATCCCAAGCCCTTGATTCAAAAATTATCAAAAAAGGGTTTTGCCGATGGCGGGAGAACTTTTTCAAAAAATATCGTTCGTCGTTCGTAATTTCCGAGAAATGACTACCTTTGTAGCCCATAATTTTGACTGAAAAATGGCAGAACAACGAAAAAAACCACCCCGGACGAAAGTGGCAGGCGCAAGGCAGTCCGACGAGTACGGTCGCTTGCAACCTCAGGCACCCGACCTTGAGAAGGCAGTGTTGGGTGCTCTGATGATTGAAAAGGATGCCTACTCGGTAGTGAGCGAAATCCTGCGGCCTGAATCGTTCTATGAGCAGCGCAACCAACTTGTCTATCGGGCCGTATCCTCGCTGGCACTGGCTTCGCAACCCATCGACATGCTGACGGTGAGCGACAAGCTCAACTCGATGGGCGTGCTTGAGGAAGCCGGAGGGAAACCCTACATCGTGGAGCTGACATCGGGCGTGGCATCGTCGGCCCACCTCGAATACCATGCCCACATCGTTGCGCAGAAGCACCTGGCCCGCGAGCTGATTACCTTTGCGAGCAACATCGAGGGCAAGGCCTTCGACGAGACGAACGACATCGACGAGGTGATGAACGAGGCGGAAGGCCGACTGTTCGAACTGGCCCAGCAGAACACCAAGAAGGACTACACGCAAATCAACCCCGTCATCAACGAGGCCTACGAAATGCTGCGCATCGCGGCGGCACGTCCGGAGGGACTGAGCGGACTGGCAAGCGGCTTCCACGATCTCGACAAGATCACCTCGGGCTGGCAGAACTCCGACCTCATCATCATAGCCGCGCGTCCCGCCATGGGCAAGACGGCCTTTGTGCTCTCAATGGCGAAGAACATAGCCGTGAACGCCCGTATGCCGGTGGCCATGTTCTCGCTGGAAATGAGCAACGTGCAGTTGGTGAACCGCATGATCGTGAACGTGTGCGAGATAGCGGGCGACAAAATCAAGAGCGGACAGCTGGCTCCCTACGAATGGCAACAGCTCGACACCCGAATCCGCAATCTCTACGATGCCCCCCTTTTCATCGACGACACCCCACAGCTATCGGTGTTTGAGCTGCGCACCAAGGCTCGCCGACTGGTTCGGGAACATGGGGTGAAAGTCATCATCATAGACTACCTGCAACTGATGAACGCCAGCGGCATGTCGTATGGCAATCGTCAGGAGGAAGTGAGCACCATCAGTCGCTCGCTGAAGGGCTTGGCCAAGGAACTCAACATCCCCATCATAGCCCTGAGCCAATTGAATCGTGGAGTGGAAAGCCGTGAGGGAAACGAGGGCAAGCGACCACAACTGAGCGACCTGCGCGAGTCGGGAGCCATCGAGCAGGATGCCGACATCGTGTGCTTCATACACCGTCCGGAGTATTATAAGATTTACGACGATGGACACGGCAACGACATGCACGGCATCGCCGAAATCATCATAGCCAAGCACCGCAACGGTGCCGTGGGCGATGTGAAACTGCGCTTTCGCAGCGAGTTCGCACGTTTCCAGAACCGCGACGAGGACTTTGTGGTTCCGGCTCCCGGCGAACACCCCACCATACGCTCGAAGGTCAACCGCAAGCCTACGACATCGTTTGGGGCAAGCGATGTGCCTCCTGCCGGCGACACCCCATTTGCGTCTCCACCACCGAACATCGACGTGCCTTTCTGATTTTCAGGAAAAATAGTGGCGGTTTACCGAAAAAAGTGTATTTTTGCAAATTGATTGTAATATATGGTAATATTTACATGCTATGAACATATCATATAATTGGCTAAAAGAGTACGTCGATTTTGACCTAACTCCTGCCGAAGTGGCAGAGGCACTCACCTCGATAGGTTTGGAAACAGGTGGAGTGGAAGAGGTCGAGACCATCAAGGGTGGTCTCGAAGGTGTTGTGATCGGAGAAATACTGACTTGCGAACCACATCCCAACAGCGACCACATGCACGTGACCACCGTGAACCTGGGCAGTGGCGAGCCTGTGCAAATCGTGTGTGGCGCACCGAATGTGGCTGCCGGACAAAAAGTGGTGGTGGCCACGTTGGGCACAAAGCTCTACGATGGCGACGAGTGTTTCACCATCAAGAAGTCGAAGTTGCGTGGAGTGGAGTCGAACGGCATGATTTGTGCCGAGGACGAGATAGGCATCGGCACTTCGCACGAAGGCATCATTGTGTTGCCAGTCGATGCCGTGCCGGGCACTCCCGCCAAAGACTATTATCACATCAGCAGCGAATATGTGCTTGAGGTCGATATCACCCCCAACCGTGCCGACGCTTGTTCGCACTACGGTGTGGCACGCGACCTCTATGCCTACCTCATCCAGAACGGCAAACACAGCGAACTGAAGCGTCCGTCGGTGGAAGACTTCCGGGTGGAAAGCCACGCCCTCGACATCGATGTGGAAGTGGAGGACACCGAGGCCTGTCCCCGCTATGCAGGTGTCACGGTGAAAGGTGTCACGGTGAAGGAAAGTCCCGAATGGCTCCAGAACAAGCTCCGCCTCATAGGGCTGCGCCCCATCAACAATATCGTCGATGTCACCAACTACATACTCCATGCATACGGACAACCCTTGCACTGCTTCGACGCCGACAAGATAAAAGGTGGGAAAATCGTAGTCAGGACTTGCAACGAAGGTACGAGATTCGTCACCCTCGACGAGGTGGAGCGCAAGCTTTCTGCACGCGACCTCATGATTTGCAACGCGGAAGAGCCCATGTGCATGGCCGGAGTGTTCGGCGGACTTGATTCTGGCACGACCGAACAGACCACCAACGTGTTTATCGAGAGTGCCTATTTCCATCCAACGTGGATTCGCAAGACCGCACGCCGTCATGGACTCGGCACCGATGCCTCGTTCCGCTTCGAGCGCGGCATAGACCCTGACAACACCATCTACGCACTCAAGGCCGCCGCCCTGCTTGTGAAAGAGTTGGCAGGAGGTGAGATTGCTTCCGACATCAAGGATTGTTATCCGAATCCCATACAGGATTTCTCCGTGTCACTGTCATACAAGCAGGTTCACGACTTGATTGGCAAGGAAATACCGACAGAAACAATTAAGAGCATCTGCCAAAGCCTCGAAATGAAGATTACCGACGAGACAGCCGAAGGCATCGGCCTGTTGGTGCCCGCCTATCGGGTGGATGTGCAACGCCCCTGCGATGTCGTTGAGGACATTCTACGCATCTACGGCTACAACAATGTGGAGATTCCAACCACCCTCAAGTCGAGTCTTACCACCAAGGGTGAGGTCGATCGAAGCCAGAAATTGCAGAACCTCATCGGCGAGCAACTCGTGGGATGCGGATTCAACGAGATACTCAACAACTCGCTCACAGCGGCGGCCTACTACGAAGGCCTCGACCGTCACAAGCCCGAAAACCTTGTGCGCCTGCTCAACCCATTGAGCAACGACCTTAACGCAATGCGGCAGACCCTGCTGTTTGGTGGGTTGGAAAGCATCCGACGCAACGCCAACCGAAAGAATCCCGACCTGAAGTTCTTCGAATACGGCAACTGCTACCAATATTTTGCCAAGAAGAAAGACCCCGAAAAAACGTTGGCCGCCTACAAGGAAAGCTATCACTTAGGGCTGTGGGTCACGGGCAAGCGCGTAAGCAATTCGTGGATTCATGCCGATGAGGACTCCTCGGTTTATGAGCTGAAGGCCTACGTCATGAACATCTTCCTCCGTTTGGGCTTAGACTTGAGGACAACGCTGTCCTGCCCAGTCCAAGACAATATCTTCAGCATCGCACAAAGCATACAGACACGCGGAGGCAAGACCTTGGCCACTTTTGGAATCATCGCCAAGAAACTGTTGAAGGCGTTCGACATCGACAACGAAGTGTATTATGCCGACATCAACTGGAACGAGCTCATGAAGGCCATCCGCACGTCGAAAGTCAATTTCACCGAATTGCCCAAATATCCTGCCGTGAAACGCGATTTGGCCTTGCTCCTCGACAAGAACGTAGCGTTTGCCGAAATCGAGAAGATAGCCTTCGACTCCGAGCGAAAGCTGCTCAAATCGATAGAGCTGTTCGACGTGTATGAGGGCAAGAACCTGGAGAGCGGCAAGAAAAGCTACGCGGTAAGCTTCATCCTACAGGACGAGACGGCCACGCTCAACGACAAGCAGATTGACAAAATCATGCAGAAGCTGATAACCAACCTCACCACCAAACTCAACGCGCAACTAAGGTAAAAAAAACAACCAAACAAAAAACATAACAAAAAAATGGGAAGAGCATTTGAATATCGTAAAGCTACGAAGCTGAAACGCTGGGGCCACATGGCCAAGACTTTCACACGCCTTGGCAAGCAGATTGCCATTGCCGTAAAGGCCGGTGGGCCGGAACCCGAGAACAACCCCACCCTGCGAAGCATCATCGCCACTTGCAAGCGCGAGAACATGCCTAAGGACAACATCGACCGCGCCATCAAGAACGCACAGGGAAAGGACCAAAGCGAATACAAGACGATGACCTACGAGGGATATGGCCCACACGGCATAGCCGTGTTCGTGGATACGCTTACTGACAACACCACTCGCACCGTGGCCGACGTGCGCTCGGTGTTCAACAAGTACTCGGGCAACCTGGGCACCACAGGATCGTTGGCGTTCCTCTTCGACCACAAGTGCGTGTTCACCTTCAAGAAGAAAGACGGCATCGACATGGATGAACTGATTCTCGACCTCATCGACTACAATGTGGATGATGAATACGACGAGGATGAGGAGGAAGGCACAATCACCATCTATGGTGACCCGAAGAGCTATGCAGCCATCCAGAAACACTTGGAGGAAAGCGGCTTCGAGGATGTCGGTGGCGACTTCACCTATATTCCCAACGACTTGAAGGACGTGACGGCCGAACAGCGCGAGACCATCGACAAGATGGTGGAACGTTTGGAGGAGTTCGACGATGTGCAGAATGTCTTCACCAACATGAAGCCTGTAGAGGAATAGCCATCTGGTTGCAATGAAATATACTTATCGTCCTCAAGGTACATGCAGCCAAGCCATAGAGCTCGACATCGAAGGCAACACACTCAATGAGGTGTTTTTTTGGGGAGGATGTAGTGGAAACCTGCAAGGCATCTCACGGCTTGTCAAAGGCAGGCCGATAGACGAGGTGATTGGCAAGCTCGAAGGCATCCGTTGCGGCTACAAATCCACCAGCTGCCCCGATCAACTCACCCAGGCTCTTCGGGCCTACAAAGCGGAAAAGCTGCAAAAGTGACAAACACGTCACTTTTCGAAAAAGCTGAAACTCCTTATTCAAGGGGTTTCAGCTTCCGACATTTATAAACTGTACTGAAAGAATCCATATCCG
>JAUNNV010000017.1 GCA_030531335.1 Bacteroidales bacterium | reverse complement strand
CGAGAGGAAATGCCCGTGAGAGACGATATGTATTGGAATGACGGGGCTTAGAAAGGAACACTCTTCGACTGTCCGGCATAGAATCCCTGTGGCAATTCCACCTCACACTCCTTGCCATTGACGGTGAGGTACATCCTCAACAGTTTGCGAGTCGGGTCTTCAACAGTGATTCCGCTGACTTTCTTGCCATCGTACTTCACCATGACGATGCCTGGGGTGTCGCTGGTGATGTCGATGCCGTCGGCAAGCTTTACGCTGCCTCCGCTATAAAATATAGCGTAAGCAATGCCAGCCTTGTCGTTGCGGACGGCCTGCACCGTGCCTGTGTTGGCGACAACCGTTACGGCCGGAGCAGCGGCGAAGGCGGCAGTCTGCTGCACGGAAGCATTGGGAAGTACGGCATAGGCATAGGTGGGCTGGCCATCGTGGTTCATCCAAAGGGTGAACATCTTGACATGTACGTCCTTGTCGTAGATGTTGCTCTGACGGTTGATGCGCTTCCAGTTGCCTACTACATCGTTGTTGACAAGACCTGCCTGAGCCGCCTGCTCCATAAACACGTAACCCACGTTGTCGTGGTTGACCCAAGCCACATTGCGCAGCTGGTGGGTACCCTCGGCAGTCGCAGTCTGACCCTGTGCATCCTGCACTGTCACCGTGCCCGTAAGTTTGCACTGGTTCAGCGTGGTGGCTGCATGGGTACCCTTGATGTCGGTGCCCAAGCACACATACACGTCGTCGAAAAAGAACCAACTCTTCTTGGCCTGAAGTTTGTCGTGTGGACTGTTGAAGTCGAACGCCACGGCTCCGTAGAGACCATCGGTGACAGCACCCACAAAGTCCATGGTACCTGGCTTCTGGATTTCATTCTCGCCGGGCATGTCCTTTCCTTGTACGATGGTGGCGCCAGGAATCTTGCGGTAATCATATACGGGAGCCGTTTGGTCGTATTCCTCGCCTGTCTTCGACAGGTAGTTGGTGCCGTCGGCACGGTAATGGTTCAGAAGGCCTTCGCCATTGTAAGGTTCTTCCATGTTTTTGTTGCGCGTGGAGAACATTCTGACCGACGTGTACCATGTAGGACGCTGGATGGCAAAATGCTCCGTCTGCCAAAAGAACTTGGCAAACGAAGGTGTGCCGTCGAGTTTGCCATTGCGGGCATCGACCACTTGCTGCAACTCGTCCTTGCGATAGTCGGACAACTGCATGAGCTGCATGGGGATGCCGACACCAATGACACCTTTGCCCATGGCACGACGGCGGGCTATGTCGCGGTTCACCACACCAGGGTCGGTGATGCGTCCGAACACTTGCTGCTTTACCTGCCCTTCCAGGTAATAGTCGATGATGAGGCGGGTGTGCTGCTCGCTGAAACGATACTTGGTATCCTTTACCTTGATGCCCCAGTTTACGAAGGCGTTGATGGGTCCCATGCCATACGTCGATGTGTTGTTCACACGGTCGGCACGATGGTGGAAACTATAGTCGCGCTGTAGGGAACCGCCGCCGCCCAGATACTTGGCCACGAAACGGTTGTCAACCTTCACGGCGGCATTCACCTCGTCGGAGAACTTGGCCTCTCCCTCGATGATGGCGATAGACTCCTCCACAAGAGCCTCATCGCGGCTCCACAAGGCATACTTGGCCTGAATGGTGGCCACATTGGCACGGTCGCCACTGGGGCGGGCACCCGAGGCACTCATGTTGCCACGGCTGGCAATCTGGAGCATCTTCTCGCTCTGCGCCTTGCTGAGGTCGGTGTCGAGAATGTAAAGCATGGCTATCATGGCGTTGGGCGTACCAATCTGGTTCCACCACCAGTTCTCGCAGATGTAATCCTTGGCAAGCCAATGGTCGAGTGCCGCCATGGTTTTCTGTTTCAGTTGCTTGTTGCCCTTCAGAGGCGATCCCTTCTGCTTGTAGGCAAGCGCCATCATCTCCATGTTGTCGAGATGGGCGGAATGTTGGAAGGCGGTACGCGAGGTATCGACATAGTTGATGTAAGTCCAAGTGCCATCGGCTTGGATGCTCTGCATCAATTCCTTTACACGATCCACATTGAGCGTGCCCGACAGGTATTCGTCGGCAAAGCCTTTACGGAGTTTCTCGATGTCCTTGTTGGTGGCAGCCGACAGCACGGAAACTGTGGCACAAAATACGACCATCAAGGTGATAAGCATTTTCTTCATGATGAATTGTTCTTATTGTTTGGGAATCAAAATATACTTTAGAACGTGTGTGGTGTTTTCGGATTGTCGATCAGTTTGCCCGGCATGAGATACACCTTCACTTCCTGCGTGGTGTTGAGTGCAAGGTCGGCCTCGAAGCCTACGAAACGTCCGACCTTGTTGGGCGAGTCGTATGTGTTGGTGGGAGTGGCGTCGCGGGTGTAGAAACGCACGGGGAAAGGAGCATCCACCTTGAGGTAGAGCTTCTTGCCATCCTTTTCCAAAAGTGCCGTAGTGTCATCGACAAAGGTGACTTTCTCGGCATGTGTAAACATGTTCCATGTCATCTTGGTGAATTGTCCGGCAGTGGTAAGCTGGTCGTGGATGACGGCATACTTCTTATCGACCAGCGACACGGCACGCTTCACGCCTGGAATCTGATCCTTGTAAATGGCCGACAGGTCGCTTTCTACCGACATGGCGTTTTCCTCATCGCTATATTTGCCAAGTTCGGCAAAACCCTTTACCAACTGGGGCTTGTCGTTGAACATGAGCGTGCTGTGCGACTGTGTGCGATAGCGGAACACATCCCAACGCTGCGATTCCTGTTTGCTGTTCCAAAGATCCACCCCACGACTTTCCAAGCGATTGTAGTCATCGGCTCCCATATCGTATGACCAACGAATGCCATCGGCCTCGAAAATGAACGAGCCAACGTCCATGTGACCATGAGGTGCCGATGGAGAGCCCATCTTGAAGCCCAGATAGGTGTCGTTCTCGTCCCATCCCGAACGCATTACAGCCACCGGTGTAGAGCCACGGCCTGTCCACATGAGCGACTTGGGTTTTTCGGGATTTGCCAATGAGGCACCTGAGCCGGCTCCGAGTATCAAGCCAATGGGAAGCACGCGATTGCCAATCATGCTTTTATGGTTGCCCTTTTCGTAGCATTTCTTTTGCAGATAAAGCAAGGCGGGATCCTTGGTCTTGCTGTAGAAATAAAACACCTCAGGCAGGAACTCGGCCGTGGGCCAGTTGTCGGAGTAGGTGAAGATGTGTCCGGCAGGAGTAATCTGCGACTGTGAGTACATGCCGGTGGTTAGGAATCCGGGTAGCTTGCTCAGTCCGAAGTCGGAGCCCAACGCTTTCTCGACGGCAGCGAGGAAGAGCACATTGAACGAGGTGCCATAACTCCAATAGCCTGCCCCCTCGGGATAGGCTCCATCGGGAGCGAAAGCCTTCATGGGCAGCTTGATGCTTTCAAAGGCCGTGTTGATGCGTTCCACTGCCAATTCCTTGCAATCCTCGAACGTGGCGAGACAACCGTAAGTGATGCCTGCATTGCACACTTGGTTCCAGTTGTTTCCCGATTCAAGATACCACTTGCCAAACGATTGCTTGATGCCCTTCTCAATGATAGCGGTTTTGATCTTGGCACGCGAATCGGCCGAGAGGTAGTTGTAGCACCAGTCGTAGCCGATGGCAAGTGCCATGGTCATTTCGCCCACATCGAGAAAATGTGATGGATTCCAATCGGAGAAGTCGGCGGCAGCCAGCATCTCCTTCTCGGCACGAGCCGCATATTTCTTCTGTCCTGTCGTACGATAGGCATAACTCAAGTTGAACACACGCGCCAACACACGACGCGATACGGTCAGCAGTCGGATGCCCTCCATGACACGTTCGCTTGCGGGCTGCTCAATGATTTTGTCGCACGACTCCAGGACATTGGCTTGAAGTTCTTTCCAATAAGGATCCTTGTTGATTTTCTTCATCAGCGATCGTTCCTCGCCCTTGAGCATCAGGATGCGTGGGTGATTGGGCAACTTGGTGTTGATAGTGACGTAATCGGTCTGAGCCTTGATGCCAAAAACAAACACGACAAGTAGTAAACAAATATATAGTCGTTTCATGTTAGTTCTTTTTTTATTCGGTTAACATTGTTTTTCATGGGAGGCCGGAAGTCGTCGGGGATTTTTAAGATACCCCTGTGCTTCCTGCGGTTTCCTTAGAACTTATAAGGAGCCTTCGCATTGCTTACCTGTTCACCTGGCATCAGATAAACCTTTACCTCCTGTGTAGTGTTGAGCGCGAGATCGGCCTCAAAGCCTACAAAGCGTTCGCCATTGAGCGGAGTGTCGTAGGTGTTGGTGGGGACAGCCAGCTCATTGTAGAAACGCACCGGGAACGGAGCCTCTACCTTGAGGTAGAGCTTCTTGCCGTCCTTTTCCAATAGTAAGGTAGTCTCGTCGATGGTTGTCATCTTGTCGGCAGTGCTCGTCATGTTCCAACGCACCTTGGTGAACTGACCATTGGTAGTAAACTGATCCTGGATGACAGCATATTTCTTATCGACCAACGAAACGGCACGCTTCACGCCTGGCAGTTGGTCGGCATAGACAGCCGAGAGGTCGCTCATGGCATACATCACGCCATCGCGCTCGCCCGAGTCATCGAGATTGGCCACTCCATTCACAATCTGTTGCTTGTCGTTGAAAGCCAAGGTGCTGTGCGACTTGGTGCGGTACTTATATACATCCCAACGCTGGTCGTTCTGTCCGCCCGTCCAAAGAGACACGCCGCGCGACTCCAAGCGATGATAGGTCTCACCGCCCAAATCAATGCCCCAACGCACGCCGTCGGCCTCAAGCAGAAACGATCCCACATCCATGTGCCCATGGCTCACACCCGGTGATCCCATCTTGAAGCCGAGGAAGATGTTGCCCGGAGCCCATCCGGAGCGCATCACCGCCACCGATGAGCGACTTTGCTTGGCATAAAGGCACGACGTGGGTTCCGCCACCTCGGAAAGCCTGATGTCGTTAGCCGCGCCATAAAGCAACGACATGATGGCTGTGGTGGTTGTGCCAATACTTTTGAAGTCGGCTTGTTCGTAGAGCGTCTTCTGATAATACAGCAGTGCAGGGTCCTTGGTCTTGTGGTAGAACCAAAGCACGTAGGGATTATAAGATGCAGCGGATCCGTTGTCGCAATAGTTGAATTGGAAAAGCGATGGAGAAATGAGCGACTGGGAGTAAAGTCCTGTCTGGAGAAATCCTGGTTGCGCACAGAGTCCGAAATCGGTCTTGAAAACCTTTTCCAACACATCAATAAGCATTACGTTGTGCGACGTGCCGTAGCTCCAATAGCCAGGACCCTCTGGGTAGGCTCCTTCCGGTGCGTATTCGTCCATGGCCAAGGGTATGCTGTTGATGGAACGGTTCACGATTGGGGCGCAAAATTCCTTGTCGTCGTCGAACACCGAGAGTGCGCCAAACAGGATGCCACAGTTGCACACCTGGTTCCAGTTGATGAATGAACGTACCCACCAATTGTATTGCTCGTCCATGGAAGGCTTGATGCCTTTCTCGATGATGGCTTTGTAGATGATCTGGCGTGAGGCTGCCGGCAGAGCGTCGTAGCACCAGTCGTAGCCTATGGCCAAGGCCATGGTCATGGTGGCACAACAGAGGAAATGGACTGGGTTCCAGTTGTCGAAGGCTGCGGCACACAACATTTCCTTTTCGGCACGAGCAGCATATTTTTTCTGTCCTGTCATGCGATAGGCATAGCCCAGGAAGTACATGCGGCGAAGGTCCTCGCCCTGAACGGCCATACGACGGCCTTCCATGCGCTTTTCCTGTACTGGCAAAAGAAGAATGTTGTCAGCCTCCTGTAGAATACTTTTATGAATGGCTTTCCAATTCGGGTCGTTGTTGGCTTTTGCCCTCAATGATTTTTCCTGTCCCTTCATCAGGAGCAGACGGGGATGAGCCGGCAACTTGGTGTCGGCTGTGATATGCTCGGTCTGAGCCTTAATGTCACAGACCATCAGCAAGGCAATAAGCGCGATAATGATTTTCTTCATAATCGTCATAAAAATGTATTAAGTCAATCAAATGAATATGTTTTCTCTGGTTGTGCCACTTCCTCGCCCGGCATGAGATACACCGTGACCTGTTGCGTGGCGTTGAGCGCAAGGTCGGCCTCGAAGCCCACGAACTGTCCCCCGATGTTGGGTGAGTCGTAGCTGTTGGTGGGAGTGACATCGTGGGTGTAGAAGCGCACGGGAAAGGGGGCATCGACCTTGAGGTAGAGCTTCTTGCCGCCCTTTTCCAAAAGCACCGTGGTGTCGGTAGTGAAAGTAACCTTGTCGGCCTCGGTCAGCATGTTCCAGCGTACCTT
Organism: Bacteroidales bacterium; assembly: GCA_030531335.1. Classification (GTDB taxonomy): domain Bacteria; phylum Bacteroidota; class Bacteroidia; order Bacteroidales; family Bacteroidaceae; genus DCGR01. Next base: position 18,773 of record JAUNNV010000017.1, on the reverse strand, counting down.
GGTGAATTGGCCGGCGGTAGTGAACTGGTCTTGGATAACGGCATACCTCTTATCGACCAACGAGACCGCACGCTTCACACCCGGTAGTTGGTCGGCATACATGGCCGAGAGGTCGCTCATGACGTACATCGCGCCATTGCAATCACCAGAGTCGTCGAGATTGGCCATTTCGACTGCCGACTGAGGTTTGTCGTTGAAAGTAAGCGTGTTGTGCGACTGTGTGCGGTGACGGAACACGTCCCATCGTTGTACGCCATCGCCATGTCCCCAAAGCGAAACACCCGCCACCTCCAACCGATTGTAGTCCTCAATGCCAAAATCGTATGCCCAACGCACGCCTTCGGCTTCGAAAATGAACGAACCGACATCGAGATGGGAATGGTTAGCCTTGGGTGTACCCATCTTGAAACCCAAGAACAACGCATCGGGCTGCCAACTGGAACGCATCACAGCCACAGGCGACTGACCGCGTCCTATCCACATGAGCGACTGAGGCTGAGGAGGATTGGCCAATGAGGCTCCTGATCCAGCTCCGAAAATCATAGCCATAGGCAACAACGAGGCTCCCTGCTGCGTCTGCCGACGCTCGTTGTCGGCTGTAAAATGTAGATTCGATGGAAGCAGCCAATTGCTAACATAATCGGCTGAGGCATCGCGCTCGAACAAGCGTTTCTGGTTGAAGAGCAATGCGGGGTCATGGGTCTTGTGGTAAAACCAAAACACAATGGGATTGAAACCAACCACCGTGCCGTTGTCGGAGTAACAGAACTGACGAAGCGATGGGGTAATCATCATCTGCGCATACATGCCCGTCTGCAAGAACCCTGACGCATTGAGGAGTCCGAAACTACTGCCAAAAATCTTTTCCAATGCGGCAATCAGCATCACATTGTAGGAAGTGCCATAACTCCAATAGCCGGGACCTTCGGGGTAGGCACCGTCGGGGGCGTATGCTTTCATGGCCAAGGGGACAGAACCGATGGAGCGGTTCACAATGTCGGCGCAGAACTGCCGGTCGGTTTCGAACACCGCCAACGCGCCATACAACATTCCTCCGTTGCATACCTGGTTCCAGTTGTGGTCGGATTTCAGAAACCACGCATCCGCCTCGTTGAGCGAGGCTTTCAGCCCCTTTTCGACGATAGCAGCTCGTATTTCCTCGCGCGATGCACCTGGCAGTGCATCGTAGCACCAATCGTAGCCTATGGCCATGGCCATAGTCATCTCGGAGGTGTCGAGGAAGTGTGAGGGATTCCAGTCGGAAAACCGTGCGGCTGCCAGCATCTCTTGCTCGGCACGCATGAGATACTGCCGCTTACCTGTAGTCCTGTAGGCATAACTCAATAGGAAAATACGGCGCAGGTTGTCGCGCGAAATGGTAAGTATTCGTCGCCCCACCTGTATCCGCTCATTGACAGGCTCCTGCAACAGCCTGTCGCACTCCGTTACGATTCCTTCTTGCAGACTTTTCCAATAAGCATCGCGATTGATTTTCTGTCGAAGTGCCTTTTCTTCTCCTCTTAACAACAAAAGACGCGGATGACGCGGCAAGACGGTAGTTGGTAACACTTGTTCGGTTTGGGCAAATGTAGCACCTACCCAACAGCAAACCAACAATGAGAGTATGAATTTCTTTAACGACATTGCGATAATCCATCAAAGATTATAGGAAATTTCAGGATTCCTAAGACATCTTAGGAATCCTGAAATACGACACATTTCCTCAGAACTTATAAGGAGCCTTCGCATTGCTTACCTGTTCGCCCGGCATGAGATACACCGTGACCTGTTGCGTGGTGTTGAGCGCGAGGTCGGCCTCGAAGCCTACGAAGCGTTCGCCATTGAGCGGAGTGTCATAAGTGTTGGCGGGAACAGCCAGCTCATTGTAGAAACGCACGGGGAAAGGAGCCTCTACCTTGAGGTAAAGCTTCTTGCCGTCCTTTTCGAGCAACAGTGTGGTTTCGTTGAGGGTAGTCACCTTGTCGGCGGTGCTCGTCATGTTCCAACGCACCTTTGTGAACTGACCATTGGTAGTAAACTGGTCTTGAATGACGGCGTATTTCTTATCGACCAACGAAACGGCACGTTTCACGCCCGGGATTTGATCGGCAAAAATGGCCGAGAGGTCGCTCATGGCATACATCACGCCATCGCGTTCGCCCGAGTCGTCGAGATTGGCCTTGGCCTTTACAATCTGTGGCTTGTCGTTGAAACACAGGGTGCTGTGCGACTTGGTGCGGTACTTATATACATCCCAACGCTGTGATGCCTGGGTAGTGTTCCAAAGATCCACGCCACGGGTCTCAAGACGGTTGTAGTTCTCACCTCCGAAATCAATCGACCAACGCACGCCTTCCGCCTCGAGAACGAAGGAGCCGACATCCATGTGGGCGTGGTTTACCGAAGGTGAACCCATTTTGTAGCCAAGGAACGTGTTGCCAGGAGCCCAACCCGAGCGCATCACTGCCACTGAGCTGGTGCTTTGCTTGGCATACATCAAAGAGGTCGGCTCGGCTGGATTGGCGAGTGATGCTCCTGATCCTGCTCCGAAAATCAAGGCCAACAGCAACGTACGGTCTTTCAGATAGCTCTTCTGTGTGTTCTGTTCGTACAGCCCTTTCTGATAGTACAACAATGCAGGATCCTGCGTCTTGCTGTAAAACCAGAACACGGCAGGATTGAAGCTGGCCCTGGCCCCGTTGTCGGAATAATTGAACTGATAGAATGAAGGGGAAATGAGCGACTGCGAATAGGCTCCTGTCTGCAAGAAGCCTGGAGTGGCATTCAACCCAAAATCTGTGCCAAAGGCTTTCTCGATGGCAGCATTGAAGAACACGTTGAAAGAAGTGCCATAGCCCCAGTAGCCTGGACCTTCGGGATAGGCTCCTTCGGGTGCATACGCAGCCATGGACAAAGGCAATGTGTCGAACGCACGATTGATGATTTGTGCGCTGAACTCCTTATTGTCCTCGAACACGGCCAGTGCACCATACAACATTCCTCCGTTGCACACCTGGTTCCAGTTGTGGTCGCACTTAAGGAACCACGCATCGGTCTCGTTGAGCGAGGCTTTCAGTCCTTTCTCGATAATGGCCGTGCGGATTTTCTCACGCGAGGCTGCCGACAACACATCGTAACACCAGTCGTAGCCCACAGCCATGGCCATGGTCATTTCGGCCACATCGAGGAAATGCGAAGGATTCCAAGTGTCGAACTCTGCCGCACAAAGCATTTCCTGCTCAGCACGTTGGGCAAAACGCTTCTGTCCTGTCATGCGATAGGCATAGCCCAAGAAATACATACGGCGAAGATCCTCGGTCTGCACAGCCATGCGCCTACCTACCAAACGTTTCGGCTGTATAGGCAAGTCGATAATAGCCTCGGCCTCCTTTAGCACATCGGCATGAAGAGCCTTCCAGTAGCTATCCTTGTTGATTTTCTTTTTCAACGCTCCCTCCTCACCCTTGAGCATCAGCAAACGAGGATGTTTTGGAAGCTTGGTGTCGATTGTCACTTGTTGACTTTGTGCTTGGATGCCGCAAACCATAAATAGGGCAAATAGCACGATAGCGATTCTTTTCATAATTGGTGAATTTTATAAGGTTAATTAAACGAATAGGTTTTCTTTGGTTGTGCCACCTCCTTGTCTGGCATCAGATACACTGTAACCTGTTGCGTGGTGTTGAGTGCAAGGTCGGCTTCGAAACCCACGAACCGTCCCGCCGTGTTGGGTGAATCGTATGTGTTGGTGGGAGTCACGCCACGAGTGTAGAAACGCACGAGGAAGGGGGCATCGACCCTGAGGTAGAGTTTCTTGCCCTCCTTTTCGAGTAATGCCGTGGTATCAGTAATGAAAGTCACCTTGTCGGCCTCGGTCAGCATATTCCAGCATACCTTGGTAAATTGTCCGGCAGTGGTGAATTGATCCTGAATGACAGCATACTTCTTATCGACCAATGACACGGCACGCCTCACATCCAGAAGTTGGTCGGCATAGATGGCCGAAAGGTCACCAGCAGCATACATCACACCATCGCGATTGCCCGAATCGGTAAGTTCGGCACGTGCCTTGACGAGTTGAGGCTTATCGTTGAAGCAAAGCGTATTGTGTGCCTGAGTACGATAGCGGAACACATCCCAACGTTGCGATGTCTGTGCCATACCCCAAAGGTCAACGCCTCGTGTCTCCAAACGGTTGTAGTTCTCGCCCCCGAAGTCGTAAGCCCAACGTACGCCATCGGCTTCGAAAATAAACGAACCCACATCCATGTGTGCATGTCCTGTAGAAGCAGAACCGAATTTGATGCCAAGGAAAGTATGTCCCTCCGACCAACCGGAACGCATGGCAGCCACTGGTGTGGTGCCAGTAGCGGCATACATCAATGATGTTGGTTCGGTAGGATTGGCAAGCGAAGCATGGGAACCCGCTCCAAACAACAATGCAAGGATGAGCCATCGATTCGTGAGATAGGTCTTTTGGGTGTTTGTCTCGTATAGTTTCTTCTGATAATAAAGCAGGGAAGGATCCTTCAGCTTACTGTAAAACCAAAACACGCCAGGTGCGAATCCTGCCCGAGCTCCGTTGTCGGAATAGTTGAACATATAGAGCGACGGGGTGATGAGTGCTTGCGTATAGAGGCCTGTTTGCATGAATCCAGGAGCCTCCGACAATCCGAAGTCCGTACCCAATGCCTTCTCCAAAGCCGCAATGACAAACACATTGTAGGTAGTGCCATAGCCCCAATAACCAGGGCCTTCGGGATAAGCTCCCTGGGGGGCATATTCCTGCATCGGCAACGTGATGGTCTGTAACGTGCGGTTCACGATGTCAGCACAAAACTGCCGGTCGTTTTCGAACACCGCCAATGCGCCATACAGCATACCTGCATTGCACACCTGATTCCAGTTGTTTCTCGAACGCAGGAACCAAGCATCCTTCTCGTTGAGCGAAGCTTTCAGCCCCTTTTCGATAATGGCTGTACGGATAATGCCCTTCGATGCTTCCGGCAGAAAATCGAAGAACCAGTCGTAACCAATGGCCAATGCCATGGTCGTTTCGGCCACATCGAGGAAATGTGAAGGATTCCATGAGTCATAAGCGGATACACAAAGCAACTCTTGCTCTGCCCGAACAGCGTATTTCTGCTGTCTGGTCATGCGATACGCATATCCCAACAGGAAGGTACGGCGCATGGCCTCGTAACGTTCCATACGCTTTCCTTCCATTTGTTTCTGGTGTACGGGGATAGAAAGCACCTTGTCGGCCTCCTTCAGGAAATCATTGTGCAGAGCAGTCCAATAGCTATCACTACGAATGTTCTTTTTCAATGCAACCTCCTCGCCCTTGAGCATCAACAGACGAGGATGGGCGGGCAACTTCACATCGATGCCTAACCCAACATTTTGTGACATTACACCCCCGACCACAAAGATTGCAATCACGAACGACAATATATGCTTCATATACTTCATTTTTCAAGGATGTTAAATGCCTCCTGTTGTTTCCCTTTCTTGCTATATTTGGCATATCGAAGGGTCTGTAGCGCATTGCCTTCGACACCGAATGTGATGACTTCCTTCTCACCATTGCGATACGCTATTTCAAAAGCATTGTCGCCTTTGGCCGTGATGCCGACGATAGGGAGTTGTTCACCAACCTGCAACGGATAGAACACGTATGGTTCCACAACCTGCCCAGCTGCCTTCCGGCAGAAAGTAGGCGTAGCCACAGGAAGACACTCCTCGCCCGACTTTCCTACACCCGAAGCCCAACCCTGCACCTCGGGCTCCTCCTGACCACAAACGACCTTCAAGTCGGCATTGTCACGGCGGAGACGCACGATGGCAATGTTAGGCTCGCCTTGGTCGGTGGTCTGTATGGCATTGAGCGACTTGTCGATGGCATACTTGGTCGTGTTGAAGTGGAACCACGAAGCGTAGTCGTGACTGGCAGCATCGCGCGGAGTGAACACATCGAACAGAAGCCAATACTTGTTCTTGAGGAATACGAGTGCACGATACTGCGTGACGGACTGGTCAATGTCCCATCCCTGACTTTTGTAATCCCACATGCCGGTGAGCACGGAGTTGAGGTCGGGTCCGAACCCTTCGTCATACCACCCTTCGCCAAAGTCGAAACGTTCATTGCTTATCCAACGGTTTTTCATCGGAACACGACTGTGACATATAGTGTCTTCCCTCATGCGCAAACGACGCTTCTGGTCATTGCCATCCACACGCGACACGTTGTGTCCACGTGCAAGAATGGCATAGCGACGCCATTGCGACACATCGTATGCATAGCCGCCACATTCGGTGACAAGCAACTTGCCATAGGCACTGATGATAGGCGAAAGCTTGTCTTCGTGTTGGTGTCCGGCTCCAAACGGACCTACATCGAAATTGGCGTAAAGAGCCATCGGCCCCCAGTCGGAACGCATGGAATACCAACCCGACCAGGGCATCCAAGTGGAAGTGAAGGTGGGTTGTGTGCCTTGCTCTCCAGATGTCGCAACATACTGGAAGTCTGTACGTTGTGGGAAATACTTATACCCTTCGGCCAACAAATTACGGCAATCACCAAAACCAGAGTCGTTGAGCGCGGGTATGCGTCCATCGGGCATTACAATGTTGAGATAGAAATGATAGGCTTTCTCCAATCCTTCCACATATCCGTCGGGCAATTGGTAATTGTTGATGGATGCAATCTTGTAGATGCCAAGCATGTTGCCCAAACTGACGTAATGATAACCAGTGGCCAATTCCACTTGTGCGCCATCGGGATAGAATTGTATTTGTTCTTCGGCACGAAGACAATTGGCTGCATGATCGCGCCATTCCCCAGCAAGTTTAAATTCAGGGAAGACCATGCCGATGTGGAACAGTCCGTTCATCTCCATCGTAAGCCAATTGTTATGGCTGGGGAATGCACGCAAATGCAAGCCATGCTCATAGAACGATTTCACCATCATGATAATGGAATCATCGTCGAACGAAGGCGAACCAAGGAAATAGTAGAACGCATCAGGCCATGGCCCGCAAGTGCGGATGCCAGCCTCGATGGTGCGCCAACGCGAATAAGCGCAATTGGCTGCATAATCGGGCAGAGGATTGGTCGCTATCCAACTGCGCAACTGGGCGACAAAAGCCTTGGCGTATTTTTCATCACCCGTAGCCCAATAGGCCTTCCCCAATTCCTGCCAGAATGGATGGCGGCTCAGCTGCCATGTCCATTCGTTATATTGCAAAGGCGTTGGATTCACACCCCACACAATCTCGTTGCCAAAATCGTGCCACACACTACAGCTCACAAGATGGTTGGCGGCATACTTGTCGGCAAGCGTACAATCGTAAGCAGCATTGCGGCTTTGTGGGGCATTGTAGTCGTGCCAATCGAAAAACCAACGAGGCGACTTGCGGGCTTTCAGATAAGCCACAAAATGTTTTCTTGCAGAAACATAATCGTGACGTGCCACGTCCTGCTTCACCGTATCCAGACCTGGATAATCCAAATCGATAGCACTGAACAGTTCGGCATCATCGGTAAGAACCCCTTCGTCGTTGAGCGGAAAGACAAGTTGGCTAAGAGAACTGTCGATTTTAAATCCATCATTACAATAGGCTATCAGGTTTTGAAGCTGTTTCTGATAAATGTCGGCACCATAGCGTGTGCCTGCTATCATCAGTACCTTGGAAAGCATACTGGCACCACGTTTTCCTGTGATTTCTTCTTTTGGAAAAGCTTTTTCGCCTGACAAATAAGGAAAGTACCATTCGATGGCCTTGCGCAACGTGGCACCGTTTGGAGTCTGGTATTCCCATAGGTTCACACCCAGCTTCTCCGCCATCATAGCCAGCTCCACCAATCCAGCCAGATTCATGCCACAATAGGCCCATGGTTTGGTACGCGCCAGTTCCTCCGGTTGGGATCCGTCGGAAGCAAGCTGTTGGTCAAAACGCATACGAGTCACCTCATCAAGTTGCTTGAATGCAGCGGATGTTTTCCCCGTATAGATATTGAATGCCACCACCTGCGCATCGTAATAAGTGCCGTGATTGTTCTTGGCCTTGGCCTCGTCGAGCCCGATGGGGCTTGTGGTCATCCATTCCGTAAACTCAGCAAACCAATGCTTCAGGGCTTTGTCGTCCGAATCAGTCCACGAAGCCGAAGGACGGAGCAAGATGACACCATCGAGCATGGCAGCCAACCCACGTGTGTCGATGAGTCCGACACCACGACCATCGCAAATACCGGGTATCTGCTGACCATAGTTTAGGTTAGGGTTCATCTTGGTAACCTCATCAAGGAACCAAGTCCGTAGGAGTTTGGCAGCATGAGCGGCATATTTCTCGTTGCCCGAAAAATAATACGCCAATCCAAGCTTATAGACCATGTCGGTGAGCCTTTCCATAAAGCCTTGGTCGGTGAAATCCTTAATTTCAGGATTGACAATACCGTCCTTACGGATGTAAGGCAAACCATCGGGTTTATTTGGATTGGGCCACCAATAAATGCCACGACTCACATAGTCGTGCTTGTCGCCACTCGGTGGAACCTGCTTTTTCGACATTACGCTGAACGGTTTTACATCCAACATTTTGTCCACTTCGTTGATAAGTCGTTCGTAGGCAGGCATCACCTTGGATTGCTGCCGCCGAATGGCCTGTTTGCTTGCATAAAGCACATTGCGGTTGAGTACAATCAAGCTCGGTTCGTTCTGCGGTGCCTGTGCCACCAATGTCGGCACAGACACGAGCAGAAGCAAAACCATAGTTATTATTTGTTTCATAATTTAATTGAATGAAGGAAACAGCTATACTTATAATGTTGCGCTTTGCCCTGCATAATCGCCTTGGGGAAGAACAATGGCCGAAGGTTTGCCGTTGACAGTAATGTGCATCTTTAACAGTTTGCGTGTTGGGTCTTCTACTGTAATGGATTTCACATCGTTGCCCGCATATTTCACCATTACGATGCCCGGTGTGTCGCTACCAAGTTCGATGCCCTCGGTCAGTTTTATCTTACCTCCAGTGTAGAAAATGGCATAGGCAATGCCAAGTTTGTCGTTACTTACAGCTTGTATTTGTTTCGTGTTGGCGAGAACTTTTACCTGAGGCTTGGCATAGAACGTTTCGGTCTGTTCTGCTGTTGCTGTTGGCAAAACTGCATAGGCATAACTGTGTAGTGCATTGTGGTTTACCCAAAGGGCGAAAATGTTGTCGCGGACTAGTTCGCGTGAAACAGTAGTCTGACGGTTCACTCGTTGCCAATTGCCAGTAACCTCACGGTTGAACAGACCGGCACTCTGGGCTTCATCAAGGAACACATAACCCACGTTGTCGTGGTTCACCCACTGCAAGTTTGCCAAATCATAGCTGCCGTTGGCCTTTACCTGTTTCCCTTCGGAAGTCTTGACGGTGACAGCGCCATTCAACTTGCATTGGTTGAGGGTGGTAGCTGCGTTATTGCCACGAATATCGGCACCCAGACACACATACACGTCATCGAAGAAGAACCAGCCTTTCTTCACTGAGAGCGGATCGTGTGGACTTGTGAAATCGAATGCCACAGCTCCGTACAGTCCATCGGTGACAGCTCCTACGAAATCCATTGTTCCTGACTTCTGCACCTCGTCCTCACTCGGCATGGAATCCTTTTGCACGATGGTGGCACCAGGCACCTTGCGGAAATCGAATACAGGAGCTATCCTATCATACTCCACACCGCTTTTCGACAAATAGTTGGTGCCATCGGCACGATAGTGGTTCAAGAGTCCCTCACCATTGTAAGGCCACTCCATGTTCATGTTGCGCGTGGAAAACATACGCACCGAGGCGTACCACGTAGGACGCTGGATGGCAAAATGCTCTGTCTGCCAGAAGAATTTGGCAAACGAAGGCGTATTGCTCAAATCCCCCTGACGGGCATCAATTACCTGTTGAAGCTCGGCTTTCCGATAGTCTGACAACTTCATCAGTTGTTCAGGGATAGAAGTGCCAACCACGTTCGTGCGCGATCCACCCATTGTGGAGGCAGAGCGATTGGTCGTGTTGGGGTCGTAAATTCGTCCGAAAATCTGTTGTTTCACTTGACCATCGAGGTAGTAGTCAATGATGACACGTGTTTTCTCCTCGGAGAATTGATATTGTGTACCGACCAGCTTGATGGCCCAATTGACAAACGCATTGATAGGTCCCATACCATACGACGAGGTGTTGTTCACGCGGTCCGGCCGGTGATGGAAGCTATAATCACGCTGTAGGCCACGACCTCCAGAAAAATACTTCACGGCCACAATACCTTCAGCCGTAACAGCAGTGTTTTCCTCGCCTGAGAATTTAGCCTCACCCTCTATGATTCGGATGGACTCCTCTACCAGCGACGCATTACGGCTCCAAAGGGAATATTCAGCTTGGAGATTGGCTATTTTGGCACGGTCGCCACTGGGGCGGGCACCCGATGCGCTCATGTTGGCACGACCTGCAATCCGCAACATACCCTCCACCTGAGCCTTGCTAAGGTCGGTGTCCATGACATAAAGCAATGCAACCATCGTGGAAGGCGTTCCTATCTGGTTGTTCCACCAGTTTTCGCAGATATAATCCTTTTCAATCCAATGATTGAGCGCAAGATCAAACTTTTGTTTCAATTGCTTGTTCCCCTTCAGCGGCGACCCCTTCTGCTTGTATGCAAGTGCCATCTGACGAAGGTTGGATAGGTGTTCGGTGTGCTGGAATGCCACACGCGCCGTGTCGATGTAGTTGATGTTTGCCCATGTTCCATCAGTTTGGATGGTGTTCATAAGGACCTTGACCCGTTCGGTGTCGAAACGACCCGACAGGTATTCAGTAGAGAATATCTTACGTAACTTCTCTATGTCCTTATTGGTTGCAGCACTAATGCTAAGAACGACACAAAGAACGATTGCTAAAACAGCGGATTTACGAAATAACATTGTGATAATAGTTTATTAGGTTGATTATTTAGAATTTATAGGGAGCCTTTACGTTGTTCATGTCCTCACCTGGCATCAAATACACCTTGATTTCTTGAGAAGCGTTGAGTTTCAAGTCGGCATCAAAACGGATAAACTGCCCTTCTGGATTAGGCGAGTCGTATGTATTGGTTGGCGTTAGATCCTTCACATACATACGCACAGGCATAGGAGCGTCCACGCGCATATAAAGGCGTTTGCCATCTTTTTCGAGCAATGCCGTGGTGTCACTGGTGAAGGTAATCTTGTCGGCAGCGGTCAACATGTTCCAAGTTATCTTGGTAAACTGGCCGTTGGTGGTAAACAAGTCTTGAATGACAGCATATTTGCCATCAACAAGCGATACGGCGCGTTTTACGCTTGGAATCTGATGCTTATAAACTGGCGTAAGGTCGCTCATGGCATACATCACACCATCTTTTTCTCCACTATCATCAAGAGCCGTATATCCATCCACAAGCATCTGTTTGTCGTTGATGGCAAGCGTATTGTGCGACTGTGTGCGATAGCGGAACACATCCCAACGCTGTAGCATTTCCCAACGTTGGCCTCCACCTCCCCACAAAGTGACACCTCGTGTTTCGAGCCGATTGTAATCCTCACCCCCGAAATCGTAAGCCCAACGAATGCCTTCCGCCTCAAGAATAAATGAACCTTCATCAAGATGTGCATGCCCGGCTTGTGTGCTGCCAAGTTTAAAGCCCAGATAAATCGCTCCTGGTGTCCAAGCCGAGCGCATGAAAGCTACGGGAGCAGGTCCCTTGCCTGTCCACATCAGCGATGAGGGTACTTCCGGATTAGCCAACGATGCACCTGACCCCGCACCATAAATAAGAGCCAATGGCAGCAAGCGGTTCTTCATCATATTTTTCGGACCATACTTTTCGTACATGTATTTCTGCATATACAACAAGGCAGGATCCTTCATTTTGTTGTAGAACCAAAAGATTTCCGGGACAAAGCTTGCTATATGACCATTGTCGGAATAATTGAAATTATAGCCCGACGGTGTGAGTTGTGCCTGTTTATACATGCCAGTCGCCATGAAACCAGGTGTTTGGCAAAGTCCGGAATCGCTACCCAACGCCTTCTCAATAGCCGCGATGAAAAGTACATTGAAAGATGTGCCATACGACCAATAACCAGGTCCCTCTGGATAAGCACCGTCAGGAGCATAACCCCTCATGGCAAGCGGTAGTGTCTTGAACGCAGTGTTTATTCGTTCGGCAGCCAGTTCCTTGCAATCCTCGAATGTGGCAAGACAACCGAAAGTGATGCCCGCGTTGCACACCTGATTCCAATTGTTCGTGGCTTCGAGATACCATTTGTCAAACGACTGCTTAATGCCTTTCTCAATGATGGCTTCGCGGATAATTTGACGTGATGCTGATGACAAGTAACTGTAGAGCCAATCGTAACCTATAGAGAGAGCCAATGTCATCTCACCCACATCAAGAAAGTGTGAAGGATTCCAATCGGTAAAGTTGGCACATGTTAACATTTCCCTCTCAGCACGCTGTGCATATTTCTTTTGGCCGGTAGTACGATAGATATAGCTGAGAGCAAAGATTCGACGCAGTGCCTCACGTGACACGCCCAACAAGCGTCTTCCTGTCATCTGGCGTGTCAGCACTGGCAAATCAATGATAGTATCACATTCTGCCTCCAAATTGGCTTGTATCTCTTTCCAATAGGCATCTTTCTTGATTTTCTTAACCAATGCTTTCTCCTCACCTTTAAGCATAAGCAAACGTGGATGGACAGGCAATGATATGGACGGTGTCACATGTTCCGTCTGGGCATAAACACCACAAACAAGACATAGTGCCAACAGCGACAGTGTAATTTTGTGTAACAACATTAATTCTGAATTATTAAAGGGTCCCAAAATCCTATTTTTTTAGAACCTATATGGTGCCTTTACATTACTCATGTCATCATTCGGCATCAAATACACAGTGACATGTTGTGTGGCATTGAGCTTTAAGTCGGCTTCAAAGCGGATAAACTGGCCCTCTGTGTTAGGTGAGTCGTATGTATTGGTGGGTGTGAGGTCCTTGGTGAACATACGCACAGGCATGGAAGCATCCACACGCAAGTAGAGACGCTTACCGTCTTTTTCGAGCAAAGCCGTGGTATCACCGGTGAAAGTAACCTTGTCGGCTGCGGTCAGCATGTTCCAAGTAACCTTGGTAAACTGGCCATTGGTAGTAAACTGATCTTGAATGACAGCATACTTGCCATCAACAAGTGACACGGCACGCTTCACGCTTGGAATCTGGTCCTTGTACATGGCTGAGAGGTCGCTCATGGCATACATTACACCATCCTTGTTGCCAAAATCATCAAGTGCGGCATATTCGCCCACGAGCATTGATTTATCATTGAACGTCAGTGTATTATGTGATTGTGTACGATAGCGGAACACATCCCAACGCTGTGAACCAGGAGCCGATCCCCAAAGAGTGACACCCTTGGTTTCAAGCGCATTGTAATTCTCACTTCCAAAATCGTAGGCCCAGCGAATACCATCAGCCTCGAAAATGAAGGAGCCCTCGTCAAGGTGCGCATGTCCGGCCTTTGTAGAACCAAGTTTAAAGCCCAAATAGGTCGCATCAGGTGTCCATGCCGAACGCATGAAGGCTACAGGTGCCAAACCCTTGCCAGTCCACATCAACGAAGATGGCACCTCAGGATTTGCCAACGAAGCCCCCGAACCTGCGCCATAAATCAAAGCCAAAGGCAATATGCGGTTTTTCATCATGCTCTTTGCTCCTTTGTTCTCATAAATATACTTTTGCATATAAAGCAATGCAGGGTCTTTTGTCTTACTGTAAAACCAGAATATCTCAGGCTTAAATCCTGCACCGGATCCATTGTCGGAATAATTGAAATTATAACCAGCAGGGGTAATTTGTGCCTGTGAATACATACCAGTCGCTAAGAAACCAGGCTTCTGCAAAAGTCCGAAATCACTGCCAAGCGCTTTTTCAATCGCTGCAATAAAGAGTACATTAAACGAGGTGCCATACGACCAATAACCAGGACCCTCAGGATAAGCCCCATCGGGAGCATATTCCTTCATGGAAATCGGCAGACTGTTGAAGGCCGTATTGATACGTTCCACAGCCAGCTCCTTGCAATCCTCAAAAGTGGCAAGGCAGCCGAAAGTGATGCCCGCGTTGCATACCTGATTCCAATTGTTCTTTCCTTTCAGATAACTTTGTTTGAACGATTGTTTGATACCCTTTTCTATGATGGCCTCTCGGATTGTCTGACGTGATGCTGGCGACAGATAACCATATAGCCAGTCATAACCAATCGAAAGAGCCATACTCATTTCTGCAACATCAAGGAAGTGCGATGGATTCCAATCGGTAAAATTGGCACATGCCAGCATTTCCTGTTCTGCACGCTGTGCATATTTTTTCTGACCAGTCGTACGATAAGCATAGCTAAGGTCGAAGATACGCCGTAGTGCTTCGCGCGAAACGCTCAACAAACGTCGCCCTGTTTTGATACGCTGAAGTGCTGGTAAGTCAATGATGGTATCACATTCGGCCACCAAATTGGCTTGTAATTCCTTCCAATAAGCATCTTTCTTGATTTTTTTCACTAAAGCCTTTTCCTCGCCCTTGAGCATTAGCAAACGAGGATGGGCGGGCAATGTAGTTGTTGTTGACACCTGTTCCGTTTGGGCATAAACGCTGCATACAAAGCAAACGAACAATAAGGATAATATAATTTTTCGCAGTAACATTGTAATGACAATAAATGGTTTGGTAAATATTTAGGATCTTAGGAATCATAGGAATCCTATAAGTGTAAGGAGAACATGGGCTTCCCTTATGTTTTTAAAATTTATAAGGAACCTTCACATTGCTCATGTTCTCGCCCGGCATCAAGTACACCTTGATTTCCTGTGTCGTATTAAGTTTCAGGTCAGCCTCGAAGCCAATGAACATACCTTCATTGATAGGTGTGTCGTATGTATTGGTTGGTACTGGCTTTTCCTGATAGAAGCGAACTGGAACAGGTGAATCCACTCGGATGAAAAGGCGTTTGCCACCTTTTTCGAGCAGTGCCGTAGTGTCGTTGATCTTTGTAATCTTGTCGGCACTGGTGAGTAGGTTTGAACGCACCTTGGTGAACTGGCCGTTGGTCGTGAACTGATCCTGGATGACGGCATACTTACCATCGACCAATGAAACAGCACGTTTCACACCCGGAATCTGATCCTTATAGATTTCGCTCAAATCACTCATGGCATACATCACACCATCCTTGTTGCCCGAATCATCCAAGTTGGCACGTGTCACCACCGACATGGGCTTGTCATTGAAGCATAGGGTGTTGTGCGACGTTGTACGATACTTATACACATCCCAACGTTGTGAGCCGGTAGAGCTGCTCCACAAAGTGACACCACGTGTTTCCAAACGGTTGTAGTTCTCCGAGCCAAAATCGTAGGCCCAGCGAATACCATCAGCCTCGAAAATGAAGGAGCCCACGTCCATGTGGGCATGGTTGGTGGCAGCCGATCCAGCCTTGAATGCCAAGTAAGTGGAACCAGGTGTCCAACCTGAGCGCATAACAGCAATAGGTGTACGTCCACGGCCAGTCCACATCAGCGATGTCGGCACCTCAGGATTGGCCAACGAAGCACCCGAACCTGCACCATAAATAATACCCATGATGGTGGTACGTTCCTTCGTAATGTACTCCTTGCTTCCTGTCTCGTACAGATATTTCTGCATATATAGCAAAGCAGGGTCTTTCACTTTGCTATAGAACCAATATACTGCGGGGTTGAAGCCCGCCTTGGCACCATTGTCGGAGAAATTGAAATTATAGCCAGTCGGTGAGACCTGTACCTGCGAGTACATTCCTGTCGAAAGGAATCCTGGTTTTTGACAGAGGTCGAAATCGGTTTTGAATACTTTTTCGATAGCTGCAAGGAAAAGCACATTGAATGTGGTTCCATAACCCCAGTAGCCTGGTCCTTCAGGATAATTCCCATCGGGAGCATACTCACCCATTGCCTTTTGGATGCTATTCAATGCCCGATTGATGCGGTCGGTGGCAAATTCCTTGCAGTCCTCAAATACTGCCAGTGCGCCATAGGTGATGCCCGCGTTGCAAACTTGGTTCCAGTTGTTCACAGATGTCTGATACCAAGCCTCATCCTTCAGCAACGATGCCTTCATACCTTTCTCAATGATGGCTGTGCGGATTGTCTCACGCGATGCTGCCGACAGATAGTTATAGAGCCAATCGTAACCTACGGCCAAGGCCATGGTCATCTCACCCACATCAAGGAAATGCGAAGGATTCCAGTCGGTAAAGTTGGCACAAGCCAACAAGTCTTTTTCCAAACGAGCGGCATATTTCTTCTGACCAGTCATGCGATAGGCATAACCCAAGAAATAAGCGCGACGCAAACTTTCGTTGGATACACTCAACAAGCGCATACCCGTCTTGATGCGCTCCAACAGAGGTTTGTTCATAATCTCATCACATTCAGCAAGCACACTTAGATGTATTTCCTTCCAGTAAGCGTCTTTGTTGATTTTCTGTTTCAAGGCACCTTCCTCACCCTTAAGCAAAAGCAGACGTGGATGAGCTGGCAACTTGGCCGTTGTCTTGATATATTCAGTTTGTGCATGAATGCAAATAACAAACACGGCAAGCAGGATGCTGATAAATAGTCGTTTCATGATATGTTCGTTTATGATTGGTAAATATCTTTCGTTGAATAGGATAGAGAATATAGGAAGTCTTAGGAGTTCATAAGATCTCCTAAGACTTCCTATGATTTTTAAAATTCATAAGGAGCTTTCGCATTGTTTATCTGCTCGCCCGGCATCAAATATACGGCAATCTGTTGGGTGGTGTTGAGCGCAAGGTCTGCCTCGAAGCCAACGAAGCGTTCACCATGAAGTGGCGAGTCGTAGGTATTGGTAGGAACCGCCAACTCATTGTATAAACGCACGGGGAACGGAGCTTCCACACGTAGATAGAGTTTCTTGCCATCTTTTTCGAGCAACGCTGTCGTTTCGTTCACAAATGTCACTTTGTCGGCAGCAGTCAGCATGTTCCAACGCACTTTCGTAAACTGTCCGTTTGTCGTGAACTGGTCTTGAATGACAGCATATTTTTTATCAACCATCGATACGGCACGCTTTACGCCTGGTATCTGGTCCTTGAACATGGCCGAGAGGTCGCTCATGGCATACATTACACCATTCTTGTCGCCCGAATCATCGAGGGTTGCCGACTCGACCACCGACATTGGCTTGTCATTAAACGATAGTGTATTGTGGGAAGTGGTGCGATACTTATACACATCCCAACGCTGTGAACCAGGTGCACGATTCCACAAATCCACACCTTTTCCCTCAAGCGATCCATAACTTTCTCCACCGAAATCGTAGGCCCAGCGGATGCCTTCTGCCTCAAAAATGAAAGAGCCGACATCCATGTGTGCATGGTTTACAGCAGGCGATCCGAGCTTGAAGCCCAGATATGCAGAACCCTCTGTCCAGCTCGAACGCATGATGGCTATAGGAGAGTGTCCACGTCCTGTCCACATCAATGAAGATGGCTTTTCGGGATTGGCTAATGAAGCCCCCGAACCTGCGCCATATATCAAGGCCATTGGCAACAGACGATTACGCATCAGTCCGAGTTTGTTGCCTCTTTCGTAAAGCATTTTTTGCATATAAAGCAAGGCAGGATCCTTTACTCTGCTGTAAAACCAGAACACCGTAGTATTGAATCCTGCACCAGCTCCGTTGTCGGAATAATTGAAATTATAACCTGCTGGAGTAATCTGCACTTGCGAATACATGCCAGTTGACAGGAATCCGGGCTTTTCTGTCAGTCCGAAATCGCTACCCAATGCCTTTTCCACGACAGAGATGAACAGAGCGTTGAATGAGGTGCCATAACCCCAGTACCCCGGTCCCTCAGGATAAGCACCATCGGGAGCATACTCGCCCATGGCTTTGGGAATACTGTTGAAAGCCGTGTTGATGCGATCTACCGCAAACTCCTTGCAACTGTCAAAGACAGCCAACGAACCAAAGGTAATACCCGCGTTGCACACCTGGTTCCAGTTGTGTTCAGCTGTCAGATACCAAGCTTCCTCCTTCAGCAACGATGCTTTCATGCCTTTCTCGATGATAGCGGTGCGAATCTGTGCTTCCTCATCAGCAGAAAGCTGTTTAAAACACCAGTCGTAACCGATAGACAGAGCCATGGTCATTTCGCCCACATCGAGGAAATGCGAAGGATTCCAGTCGGTAAAGGCTGCACAAGCCATCATTTCCTTGATGGCACGTGCGGCATATTTCTTTTGTCCTGTGGTGCGATAAGCATAGCTGAGATCGAAAATACGACGCAATGCCTCGCGCGACACGCTGAGCAAACGTTTTCCTTCCTTGATGCGTTGCGACACAGGCAGATCTATCATCTTGTCGCACTCTGCTACCAGATTGGTGTGTATTTCGTTCCAATACACATCTTTCTTTATTTTCTTCATCAGAGCCTTCTCCTCACCCTTGAGCATGAGGATGCGAGGATGTGCCGGCAACTTGGTGTCGGTGCTGACAAACTGTTTCTGAGCATACGTAGTTCCTACCAACACAAGAGCAATGATACTAAGCAATAGTTTTTTCATGTTATGGGATTTTATTAAGTTGTCTGCTGTAGGTCGGTTGTCTGCATAGGATGGGCAGACAACCGACCACACGACGGACTGTTTATTCCAAAATCTTC
>JAUNNV010000136.1 GCA_030531335.1 Bacteroidales bacterium | reverse complement strand
GACACAAATAATGAGAAATTTGTGACAAAACAATGCTCTTGTCGCAAAAACAGTAGCATTGACATCCTACGACAAATTCAGGAATCAGCCTACGACAAGTTCAGTAACCATTTGAAAAGGGTGTGACAAGTTCGCCACAGGAAACAATGGATTCGATTTTATTACTTCTATACAACAAACGGGGTTCTGAAAAAGTTTTCAGAACCCCGTAATGAGATAGGTCTTGCCCAACGCTCGTCGTAAGGCACAAACAAGTGGTAGGGCGACTACTTCCAGTCGCTCAGGTCTTGCGGATTCTCGATGACCGACGGAATCTTGGCAAAGATGGCTTTCAGCCGCTCGGTGTCGAACTTGGGTGTGCGGTCGTAATAATATACGCCATTCTTTTCCTGCTCCACATCGGTGATTTGGGTGTAGCAGTAGGCCACGATGTGCTTGCATGCCATGATGGCGTCAATCTGATTTTCGAGCAAGCGGTAGAACTCTTCGAGGGTGTCGATGTTCTGGCCGTAGCCCCACGACGACTTCCGTTCCGACTCTTTAATCCAAGGCAGTCCACCGAACTCGTCGAGCATGTAGGGCTGTCCGTCGTACTTGGCGAGGAACGTGAACTTGGGCTTGTTGCGATAGGGCTCGACTCCAGCCTTGATGGTGTGGTTCTCGATGAGCTTGGCCTTGTCGCGGCTGTAATCGTGAACGGTCCAGAGGTCGGTGAGGATGTGGCAGTCGCCACTGGCATCGTTGATGGGACGGGTGGGGTCGATGGCCTTGGTCATGGCATAGACATCCCTAATCATACGGGCATACACGCCCGAGTCGTTGGCATCCCACGTCTCGTTGAATGGAGTCCAAGTGACAATGCTTGGGTGGTTGCGGTCGCGGACAAGTATCTCGGCCCATTCGGATATGAAGTTGCGTGCAGCCTCCTCGTTGTTGGAGTCCATGTGCCAGTTGCCTTGCTCGCCCCAGGTGAGGTAGCCCAACTTGTCGGCCCAATAGTAATAGCGCTCCTCGAACACCTTCTGATGCAGACGTGCTCCGTTGAAGCCTACGGCCTTGCTCATGGCGATGTCGTTCTTGAGTGCCTCGTCGGAAGGAGCCGTCCAGATGCCGTCGGGATAGAAACCTTGGTCGAGCACAAGACGTTGGAAATAGGGCTTGTTGTTGAGGTAGAAATAGCCATTGGCCAAGTGAACCTTACGCATACCGACGTAGGAGCTGATCTCGTCGATCACTTCGCCTGCCTTGTTCTTGATGGTGTAGCGCAGGTCGTAGAGGTTGGGGGTCTCGGGTGTCCACAGCTTGGGATTCTTCATGGGAAGCACCACTACGGAATGGTTGCCACACTTGACGGTCTTGGACGACACGAGTTTCTTGCCGTCGAACACCTGCACAGTGAGGGTGTTGTCGATGCTTTCCTTGAAGAACTCGGGGGTGACGACGAGCTGCTGCTGGTCGATGTCGGGCACTGCCACCACATTCTTCAATCCTTCGGCGTTGACGGGTTCCATCCAGACGGTCTGCCAGATGCCGGTGACGCGGGTGTAGTTGCAGCCCTTGGAGTAGTAGATGCTGCTTTGCTTGCCGGCGGGCTGCTTGTTGTCGCGGATGTTGTCGTTGACGCATACCACCAAGTTGGCGGGTGTGCCAGGAGTGACGTGTTTGGTGATATCGACGGCAAACGAGGAACCCGATCCGTAGTGGGTCGTCACCTTGACACCATTCACATACACGTGAGCCTCGTAATCGACGGCTCCAAAATGCAGCAGTACTTGCTGGCCTTTCCATGTCTCGGGCACGGTAATGGTACGCTGATACCAGATGGTGTTGATGAAATCGGTGTACTGAACGCCGGAAAGCTTACTTTCAGGACAGAAGGGAACAGTAATTTCCCCATCGAAGCCGGTAGAATCCATCAGCTTGCGTTCCACACCCGAGCGACCGAAATCGAAAGTATAGGTCCATGTGCCATTGAGGTTCATCCATTCGGCACGTTCAAACTGTGGACGTGGATACTCTGACCGAGGCGTGTCGGCCTTCACGGTCTGTACATTGCAGCAGACAGCCAGCAGTGCTATCAACAGCAGGGATTTGAATGTTTTTTTCATACGTTGTTTGTTTATGTAAAAGAGAATTAATAATAGGACTATAGTTTTCTTTTCCTGACACCTTCCTTGGTGATTTTTACAGGAATGATGTTTCCATCCTTATCGAACAGCAACTTATCGATACAGGTAACACGATGGTCGCGTCCTGTGTCGCCTAACGGACGACGATGGTAAATGATGTAATACTCATCACGTCCTTTACCCTTGATGACACTGTGATGACCGGCACCTGTCGCCACATCGGGGTCGGATTGCAGAATCTTACCCACACGTTTCCAAGGGCCAAACACCGAGTCGGCCACAGCATAGGCTACGCTGTAGTTCGGTCCTCCCCAACCACCTTCCGACCACATGAAATAGTACTTATCATTGCGTCGAAGCATGAATGGGCCCTCGACGTAGTTCTCCGGAGTCATCTCGCGATAGATTGTGCCATCGTCAAATGGGAGTATGGACTTGAAGTCGGATGCCAAACGACAAATATTGCAATGCCCCCATCCTCCATAAATAAGGTACCATTGTCCGTCGGCATCCTTGAAGGCAAACTGGTCGATAGGTTGGGCACCGTTCACAATCTGCGCGACGAGGGGCTTGCCCAGCAAGTCGCGGTATGGTCCTGCCGGGTTGTCGGCCACGGCTACGCCAATACCTCCTTCCTGATTGTTGTTTTGTATGTCGTTGGCTCCGAAGAAGAAATAATAGTTTCCATTGTTCTCGACCACCGAAGGTGCCCACATGGCCTGCCAAGCCCATTTGATGGCCTTGCTGTTCAGCACATCGGGATGTTTTTCCCAATGCACGAGGTCGGATGACGAGAATGCGTCGAAATGGAGCTGTTCGCCGTATGGAGCCGAATAAGTGGGGAATATCCAGTATTTGTTGCCAAACACAGCCCCTTCAGGGTCGGCATACCATCCTTCGAAAAGCGGATTGCCACTGGTTCGCTGCGCCATACCTGTGGCACTGGCGAGAATTGCACACACGATAAGAAACAAATTTTTCATAGGTTTGGTCGTTATGATTGTTTGTGTGCTTCCGCCAACAAGTCGCCAAGTTCCTCGATGTCGCGGCAAATCAGGTCGGGCGGCTCTGGAGCCGACTGCGCCACGTCCAAGGTGGTCTCGCCACTCAGCACCAACACGCCGAATGCTCCCGCTCGTTGTGCCATCTTGATGTCGGTGTAGATGCGGTCGCCCACCATGGCTATCTGCTCGGGCCGCAACTGTTTGCGTTGCAGGATGCCCAACAGCATGTTGGGATCTGGCTTCCCCAAAGTGATGTCGGGACAGCGACCAGTGGCATGTTCCAAGCACTTACAGATGCTACCGCAATCGACCAACACCGTAGGCTGGTTGGTGGGACATACCTTGTCTGGGTTCGTGGCAATGTAGGGAACACCTTGCTTAATCCACCAGGCGGCACGGCACAGGCGGCTATAGACAAGTGTCATGTCGAAGGCCGCCACAATCAGGTCGGGCACATCGTTGGCATCGTCGGCTGTCGATGTGAATCCTGCCTTCTCGAACTGGCCGACCATGCTGGGTGTGCCGAGCAGGAAAAGCCGGCGAGCCGATGGGTGATGCGCCCGGATGTAGTCGATTGTGGCCACGGTGGTGGTGTACATCTCGTCCTCGGTGGCATGGATGCCCATGCGTTGCAGCTTGAGCAGATAGTCGTCGAGCGATTTCGATGGGTTGTTGGTGAGGAAGCTATACGTAATCCCCAACCGCCTCAGCCGATTCAGGAAGGACAGTGTGAAGGGAAACAGTTGGTCGCCCAAATAAATGGTGCCGTCCATGTCGAGGGCGACATGACGGATTGCCTTCAGTTGTCGTATCGCTTCCTGTCGGGTCATTGAAGCGTAGTTGTGAGTGTGATGTCGCTGTTGGCCTTGGCTTTCACCTCAAAGCCTACACGCACGGTGCCAGGGTTGGGCGAGTCGTAATCGTGCTCGGGCTCGTTGCTCCACACCTTCATTTCCACCTTGGCAGGACTCTTTACGGTAAGCAGCATTTTCTTGCCGTTGAGGGTCAGCTCAATGCTTTTGTCGCCTACAATCTTTGCCTCGGCAGCTGTCACCATTCGCCATGCGATGAGTGCCTCGTCGTTGCCCGTGCGCACCTTGTCGGTGATGGTGAGATTGTTCTTCGCATCGAGCACTGCCGTACGGACTGCGCTCTGCAACTGTCCCTCATACACAGGAGTAAGGTCAACGACCGCCCCCTTCTTGCTCTTGGTCTGGAAGGTCTTGACGATTTCGGCCTTGCCGTTTACACGGGTGAGCTGATCGTTTACGGTAAGCGTGTTGTGGACACGGTTGTTGTAGCGGAACACTTCCCAACGCTGGCTGTTCTGCGACATGTTCCACAAATCGACATTGCGGCTTTCGAGCGAAAGATAGTTCTGGCTGCCGAGGTCGGCCGCCCAACGTTCGCCGTTTTTCTCGAAGATGAACGTGCCGGCATCCATGTGGGCATGGCTCGACGAGGCCGTTCCTCCCTTGATGGCAAAGTAGGTGTCGTCCTTGCTGTCCCATCCTTCACGATAGATGAACACGGGTGTCTTCCCACGATTGAACCAGAACTGCGAGGTGGGCTTGGTGATTTTCGACAGGTCGATGCGCGATGCGAAGATGGGGAGCATGGGCAACAAACGGTTGTCCTCCTCGAACACGAGGTCGGGGTTGTCGATGTTCTGGATTTCGAGGTAAAGCAACGATAGGTCGTTGAGTTGACGTGCGAACCAAAACTCCATGGTGTTGCATTGCATGCGGTTCACGGTGTCGTAGAAGTTGAAGCTGGAGCCTGTGGGGGTGCACATGTACTGCTCGAAACGTGCCGACTGGAGCACGCCGGGATATTGCGACAGTCCGCCGTCGGTGCCGAGTGCCGTCTGCAAACCTTCCATCAGCATCACCTGGAAGCTCGTGCCATAGCTCCAATAGTTGTAGCCTTCGGGATAGCCGCCATCGGGTCCATATACCTCTAAGCAGATGGGGTTGTTGACCATGGTCTTCTCAATGTGCTTCTTGGCCACATCGGGCATTTCCTCGAAGAGTGCCAACGCTCCGTAGGTGATACCGGCATTGCACACCGAGTTCCAGTTGTTGCCCATGTTGAGCGTCCGCTCGTCGGCAGCCTCGAAGCCATTCTTCACGATGCCCCGCATCAATTCCTTCTTGTCGGCAGGGGTAAGCCAACCGTACAGCCAGTCGTAGCCGATGGCAATGGCCATGGTCATTTCGCCAGTGTCGAGGAAGTGGCTGGGATTCCAATTGTCGAATCGGCAGGCGGCTTTCATCTCTTGTAGCGCACGCACGGCATAACGCTCGTCGCCGGTCATGCGGTAGGCATACGACAAGTGTGTGACTCGGCGCAAAACCTGACGCGACACGCCGAGCAAACGCTTTCCGGCTTTTTTGTAGAATGCGGTAGGTTCTGTGAGGGTTTCATTGGCATACTTCATGACACGCTCATGAACAGCCATCACGGGTTTGCTCTCACTGATGGTTTTCTTCACGGCTGCTTCCTCGCCTGCGGTGAACACCAAGCGTGGATGAGGCGCGAGTTTACTGTAGTCGAACGAGTCGGCAAAGGTGGCGATGCTGCTCATGCAGCAGCATACAAGTGTCAGAATAATTTTTTTCATAGCTCTTAGAAGCTGTTTAAATTTTAGTCGCAAATTTTGTTATACATGAGCCGGCAGA
>JAUNNV010000016.1 GCA_030531335.1 Bacteroidales bacterium | reverse complement strand
TAAATGGTAAAATGGTAAATAATATATCATGACACTACATTATAGCATAGAGTACCGTACGGTGTGGGGAGAGGAACTCTTCGTGAGGAAATACAACGACAGTGCAAGCCGAACGAAATGCGGAATTCATTCCAGCATTCCTGAGGCGCAGCCTGTTATGGGCGTAGCCAATGGCGACATCGTTCCGTTGCACACCATTGATGGGGTGATGTGGAGCGGCACGGAAGTGCTGGCCTTCGAAGGTGGGGAAGAGCATTTCGCCTACAGATACGAAGTGCGGCGCGGGGGCCAGTGCATCCGTAGAGAGCTCGATGGGATGCACCGGTTCGTGTCAAAGCTCGACGGTACTTACTATCTCGACGATTGGTGGGAACTGTTCGACACAAAGCCTGCCTATCTGTGCCGTCGCAACGCAGGGGTGGCGGTACCCGTCTTTGCCTTGCGTTCGGAAGGAAGTTTCGGTGTGGGAGATTTTGGCGATTTGCGGAAGTTGGTGGAATGGGCCGGTAGGGTCGGCATGCATGCAGTCCAGATCCTGCCCATCAACGACACTACCCAAACAGGCACATGGCACGACTCCTATCCGTACAACAGCATTTCCATTTACGCATTGCATCCACAGTATCTCGACCTGCGACAGTTGGGCAAGCTCGCCGACACCACTCTGGCGCGACAGTTGGAAAAGCGTCGGAAAGCCTTGAACGCACTGGCCGAAAGCGACTACGAGGAGGTAATGAAGGGAAAGATGGCCTACGCCAAGGCCATGTTCGTGCAAGACGGCAAGCAGACGTTGGATTCGGCTGGATTTCGCCAGTTCTATGCCGACAACGCCTATTGGCTTACACCATACGCGGCTTTCTCGTACCTGCGCGACACATTTGGCACCGCCGAGTTCAACTCCTGGCCACAATATCGCACCTACCGGCCCGACGACCTGTTGCAAATGCTGCGGCCAGGTAGTGAGAGCCTGACAGCCATCCGCTTCTATTACTACCTGCAATACAACCTCCATGTCCAGCTCAAGGCCGTGGGGCAGATTGCCTGCAAGCGCCAGGTGATATTGAAAGGCGATATCCCCATAGGCATCAGTCGCAACAGCGTGGAGGCATGGACGGAGCCTTATTACTTCAACATGAACGGACAGGCGGGGGCTCCACCCGATGCCTTCGCCACCGACGGACAGAATTGGGGTTTCCCCACCTACAACTGGGCTGTGATGGCCGACGATGGCTACCAATGGTGGCTGCGGCGTTTCCGCAAAATGGCGGAATACTTCACCGCTTACCGCATCGACCACATCTTGGGCTTCTTTCGCATTTGGGAAATACCCATCGATGCGGTCAGTGGGCTGCTTGGTCACTTCTCGCCCTCCTTGCCGCTTAGTGTGGAAGAGATTGAGAGCTACGGATTGCATTTCCAACACGACTTCATGACTCGTCCTTTCATCAACGAGGAACTGATAGGCAAACTGTTTGATGGGCTTTCAGACAAGGTGAAAGCGAACTTCCTGCAACACAGCCATCACGATGTGTATGGCATGAAAGCCGCTTTCGACACCCAACGGAAAATAGAGTGTTACTTCGAGGAGCCAGGACACCGTCATTGGGGTAACGACGTGAAGAAGAAACTGTGTGGACTCCTCAACGAGGTTCTCTTTATTGCCGACGAGCGACAGGCCGACCTCTACCATCCCAGGATAGTGGCTCGCGACAGCTACATCTACAGCCGCCTCGGCGAAGGGGAAAGGAATGCCTTCGACCGGCTCTACGATGACTATTATTACCGCCGGCACAACCAGTTCTGGTACGATGAGGCTATGAGGAAACTGCCCAGGTTGGTGGGCGGCACATCGATGATGGCCTGTGGCGAGGATTTGGGTATGGTGCCCGACTGTGTGGAATGGGTAATGGAGCGTTTGAGAATACTCAGTCTGAAGGTGGAGCGGATGCCAAAGGAATTCGGGGTGGAATTTGGCAGCACCACGAACTATCCGCGTCGCTCCGTATGCACCATTTCCTCTCACGACACCAGCACACTGCGTGGGTGGTGGGAAGAAGACCGACAATCGACACAGCATTATTATAATAATGTGATGCACCGTATGGGCAAGGCTCCGGCAAAAGCGTCGCCCGAGATCTGCGAGGAAATCGTGACCCGCCACCTACAGTGCGAATCGCAACTGTGTATCCTTACCTTGCAGGATTGGTTGGCCATGAGTGAAACGCTGCGGAGGAACGACGTAAAGGCGGAACGAATCAACACGCCATCGGATGCAAATAACAACTGGCACTATCGGATGCACCTAACGATGGAAGAATTGCAAAAAAACCGCACAATGAGCCGCAAACTGCGACAAATGATAAGCAAATCAGGACGGTAAAAAGAAAAAGCGGTCCAGTAGATATTTTCCGTGTTAGTCTGGGGTGTGGACCAACACGGAAAATATCTACTGGACCTGAAAAGTTCGTTTCTTTTCTGTCACACTGACCCGAAAAAACACGAATATTTTTGCCACAATAAACTCGATATTCAATGAAAAGTGTTATTTTTGCGGCGAATTTTTAAACTGTTTTTATGATACACGGAAATGAAAAAATTACTGTTTTTGATTGCAGCTATGCTGTACTGCAACCACGCCTTCTCTCAAAAGGCTGAGTTGACTGTGATTCCTCGTCTTGACTTGGTACCGCAAATTCCCATCAACAACAAAGGGAATTCTGACTTCTATTATGGCAATTCGTCTTTATACACCCTTCTCGACGGTGAATTGGGAGAACATTTCTCCTACTCTGCGCAACTGCACTGGATGAGCAGAGACACCAAATACCTTTACGAAAACACAGGCTATTCAAACGCCACCAATTGGCTCGACTGGGCCAACATCACCTATAGCACAGGCAACTGGAGCTTCACGCTTGGAAAGGATTATCTGGCGTGGGGCACTTACGAGGAAGAAGCCTACGACTTCGACAGCTATTTCGAACTTTCGTCGTACTTCTGGAACATGTTTCCTGGCTACGAATGGGCAGCCAAGGTGGGTTACACACTTCCTTCCGAGACAACCACATTCGAGTTCCAGTTTGCCACCTCTCCTTTTGGAGAACGTTTCTTCTCAAGCAAATTATATGCCTACTCGCTGCGCTGGCTGGGCGAATACGGCAACTTCAAACCCATCTGGTCTGCCCATCTCATGGAGATAGAAAAAGGCAAATACCTTTCGCTTATCGCCTTGGGAAACAAATGGACGGTGGGGAAATTCGACTATGTGCTCGACCTTACCAACATGGCCGTAGGCACCGGACATTTCTTCAACCAAAGCATGAACGTGACAGGATGGGTGCAATACAACATGCCACGCTGTGAGGTCTTTGCAAAAATGGGATATGCATTCTGCCACGAAAGCGACGATTGGCTGGGCGATGGCGATGAATATTCCTTTGAGAAAGACATCGTACCCACAGGGCTGGACAGCGGCAAGGACTATGTCTTTGGCGGCATTGGCATGCACTACTACCCCATCAAGAACAACAAGGATCTTCGACTGCATGGCATAGTGGCAGCCAACAACTACTGCGACAACATGGCCGTGAACATCGGCGCTACATATTTCTTCCGAATCCTTAAATAGGCGGCGATGGATCAGAACAATGTGATTATCCAGATAGAACATCTCTCGAAGAGCTTTGAAAACCATCTGGTGCTCGACGACATCAACCTAAGCATCAAGCAGGGTGAGTTCGTGACGCTGTTGGGCCCTTCGGGGTGTGGGAAGACCACCTTGCTTCGGCTCTTGGCCGGCTTCATAGCTCCCGACGAGGGCAACATCATGATGGAGGGGAAAGACCTGACAGGCATCCCTCCCTACAAACGCCAGCTGAACACCGTGTTCCAGCGCTATGCCTTGTTCCCTCATCTGGATGTTTATGACAACATAGCTTTCGGTTTGAAAATCAACAAAATGACCGAAGAAGAGATAGACCGGCGCGTGAGCCGGGTGCTCAAGATGGTGAGCATGACCGACTATGAGGACAGGGACGTAAACTCACTGTCGGGCGGCCAACAACAACGTGTGGCCATCGCACGCGCCATCGTGAACCGACCCAAGGTGTTGTTGCTCGACGAGCCGCTTGCCGCACTCGACCTGAAGATGCGCAAGGACATGCAGATAGAGTTAAAGGAAATGCACCGCAAGTTGGGCATTACGTTCATCTATGTCACTCACGACCAAGAGGAGGCACTGACTTTGAGCGATACCATCGTGGTGATGAACAATGGAGTGATTCAGCAGATTGGCACTCCTACCGACATCTACAACGAACCATGCAACTCCTTTGTGGCTGACTTCATCGGCGACAGCAATATCCTGAACGGAAGGATGATAACCGACTGTCGAGTGGAATGCATTGGCCACCAATTCAATTGCGTTGACGAGGGATTCGGCGAGAATGTGCCCGTCGATGTGGTGATACGGCCGGAAGACATCTACATCATGAACAAGACCGAAGGCGCCCAATTCACCGGTGTGGTGAAGTCGTGTACATTCAAGGGTGTCCATTATGAAATGTTCGTTGATACGGACAGCCACAACGAACTGATGGTGCAGGACTACAATGCCTTCGAGGTGGGCAGCACCGTTGGACTTTTCATCAAACCTTCCGACTTCCAGGTAATGAAGAAAGAACGCACCTGCAACACGTTCGAGGGGGTGATGACCAACGGAAACACCGTGGAGTTCTGTCATGGAGAATTCAACTGTGCCGACACTGGTTGGGAAGCAGGTACGAGGGTAAGGGTGGAAATTGATTTCGACAAGATAGACCTGCGCGACAATCGCGACGAAGGTACGCTTGTGGGTGAGGTCAGCTTCATACTCTACAAAGGCAACCACTACCATCTCACCATCACCACCGACGATCACGACAACTTCTATGTCGATACCAACGACATCTGGGACAAATGGGACATGGTAGGCATACGCATACAACCCGAGGATATTCGTCTCACCAAACTCTCCACCGACAATGAATAAGCGTTCGCGTTGGGCACTGCCTTACTTCATTTTCCTGGTAATGTTTGTGGTGATGCCTCTGGTCATGGTGCTGATATATGCCATACAGGACAACGCCGGGGCGTTCTCTGCAAGCAACCTTATCAAGTTCGTACAGCAACCCGAGGATGTCAACACCTTTTTGTATTCCATCGGCATCGCGTTGATAAACACATGCTTGTGCATTCTGCTCGGCTATCCGGCAGCCTACATCATGAGCAACTCCAGCCTCAACCGCTCGGATGTCACCATCATCCTGTTCATCCTCCCCATGTGGATCAACGTGTTGGTGCGCACATTGGCCACAGTGGCCTTGTTCGACTTCATCAAGGCTCCGTTGGGCGAGGGTGCGCTCATTTTCGGAATGGCATACAATTTCCTGCCCTTCATGATTTACCCCATCTACAACACATTGCGGAAAATGGACAAATCATACATGGAGGCGGCCGAAGATTTGGGAGCCTCCCCCCTGAAAGTATTCCTGAAAGTGGTGCTTCCATTGTCACTGCCAGGTGTGTCGAGTGGCATACTCATGGTGTTCATGCCTACAATATCGACCTTTGCCATTTCCGAACTGCTCACCAACAACAAGATAAAGTTGTTCGGCACCACCATTCAGGAGAACATCAACAATGGCATGTGGAATTATGGGTCGGCCTTAGCGTTGATCATGCTTGTCATCATTAGCATCACCGTGCTGCTTTCAGACAGCGAAGAAACGATGTCCAATAAGGAAGGAGGAATTGTGTGATGAAACGTTTTTGGGCACAAT
Source organism: Bacteroidales bacterium (assembly GCA_030531335.1). Classification (GTDB taxonomy): domain Bacteria; phylum Bacteroidota; class Bacteroidia; order Bacteroidales; family Bacteroidaceae; genus DCGR01. Next base: position 19,583 of record JAUNNV010000016.1, on the reverse strand, counting down.
CCTATCTTTGGCTGCTTTTGGGATTGCTTTACGCCCCCATACTCATCATTGCCATCTTCTCGTTTACCGAAGCCAAGGTATTAGGCAACTGGACCGGCTTCTCCACACAACTCTACACCTCACTTTTTAGTGGAGGAGTGAGTGGATCGTTAGTACGAGCCATCGAAAACACCGCATTAATTGCGGTCATCGCATCCATACTCTCTACAGCACTCGGCACCATGGCCGCCATCGGCATCTTCAATCTGCACGGACGGAAGCGACAGACCATCAACTTCCTGAACAACATCCCGATGCTCAACCCCGACATCATCACGGGCATCTCGCTTTTCGTCCTGTTTGTTGCGTTAGGAGTCTCGCAAGGCTATGTCACGGTCATCATCGCCCACGTCACATTCTGCATTCCGTATGTAGTGCTGAGCATTATGCCCAAACTGCACCAAATGGATGCCAACACCTACGAGGCGGCTCTCGACCTCGGTGCCACTCCCTGGCAAGCACTGCGCAAAGTCATCATCCCCGAAATACGTCCAGGAATCATCTCGGGGCTGATACTCGCCTTCACGCTTTCCATTGACGACTTTGCCGTAACCCTTTTCACCAAAGGCAATGAAGGCTTGGATACCATATCCACCTACATCTACGCCGATGCACGTAAAGGCGGACTGACACCCGAACTGCGTTCGCTGTCAACCATCATCTTTGTTGTCGTGCTGGTACTGTTGGTCATCATCAACATCCGTTCCAAGAAAAACAAATCAATCAAAAAAACACGTTATTTCAATGATTTACGTTCGTAAAATTTTCATTTGTGTTGTTGCCGCATTCTGCCTTACGGCTTGTGACAACCAAGAGGATCGCAGTCACATCCTCAAAGTCTATAACTGGGCCGATTATATCGACGAATCGGTGATACCAGAGTTTGAAGAGTGGTACAAGGAACAGACAGGTGAGGAAGTCAAGGTGATTTACCAGTTGTTCGACATCAACGAAATCATGCTTTCGAAGATTGAACGCGGACACGACGACTACGACGTGGTTTGCCCATCCGACTACATCATTGAGCGTATGCTCCGCAACAACCTCCTGCTGCCCATCCAACACGATTTCGGTAACACCCCAGACTACATCGACAACGTATCGCCTTACATCAAGAAATGCTTCGACAAGATTGATGGTTCGGGCAAGAATGCCAACGATTATTCTGTGGGCTACATGTGGGGAACCACAGGATTCCTCTACAATGCCGACAAGGTGAAACGTGAGGAACTTTCCTCATGGAGCGCACTTGAAAATCCAAAGTTCCACGGCTCCATGCTTTTGAAGGAAGCTTTTCGCGATGTCTATAGCGTCCTGCTCACCTATCTGCGCCACGATGACCTACAGTCGGGCAAAATAACCCTCGACCAGCTGATGTACGACTCCTCCGACGAGTCGATTGCCTTGGTGGAAAACTACTTGAAAAGCATCAAGGACGGTGTGGTAGGATGGGAAACCGATTTTGGAAAGGAAATGATGACAAAGGGGGAAACCATGCTCAACCTGTCGTGGAGCGGCGATGCACAGTGGGCCATAGAGGAAGCTGGGGAAGTAGGGGTGAACCTCGATTATGTCGTGCCCGACGAAGGCAGCAACGTGTGGTTCGACGGATGGGTGATACCCAAGTATGCGAAAAACGTGAAGGCTGCACAGTACTTCATCAATTTCCTTTGCCGTTCAGACATCGCCATACGCAACATGAATGAAATCGGTTATGTAAGCGTTATCGGTACCGACGAAGTGTTGCAATCGCGCATTGACCCAGAAAACTTTGAACCAATCAACGCCTCGTACTTTTTCGGAGAAGGAAACGACAGCATCTGTATCAACCCCGTGCAATATCCCGACCAGTCGGTCATCGACCGTTGTGCCATGATGCACGACAGTGGCGACCGCACGGAGGCCATGCTTGCCATGTGGTCGCGCATCAAGGGCGACAACGCCAACAGCTTCACCTACATCATTATTTTCATGGCAATTGCAGCCTTGGTGACATGGGGCGTGATGAAAAAGCAAAAGAAAGGAAAACACCAACACAAATCGAAAAACAAATGACATGAAAGTATTGACCATCACTGCCATCACAGCCGGGAAGGTGGCCGCACAGCAGATACCGGCTTTGTTCGATTCCCAGCGTATCGAGTGGCACGACATCGACACCCTGAACTGGAAGAATGAATTTCCATACGCCCCCGAAGTGAGGTTCCGCATCGCTTACAACAGCTCGGCCTTGCTCCTGCACTACAAGGTGACGGAAGCCAGCGTGGCGGCCGTAGCCGAGGCCGACGGAGGCAACGTGTGGGAAGACTCCTGTTGCGAATGTTTCATCCAGCCAGCCGACGACGGCATCTACTACAATCTGGAGTGCAACTGTGCAGGCACCCTGCTTCTTGCCGCCGGTACCGGCCGCAACGGCAGGACACTCGCCCCGGAAAGCGTGCTTAAGAGTATCGACCGTTGGGCTTCGTTGGGGCGCGAACGTTTTGCTGAACGTAAAGGTTTGCAAACCTGGGAGCTGGCGTTGATCGTTCCTTTCACCGCTTGGTTCCAGCACCACATAGAGCATCTCGACGGGATGACCCTGCGCGGCAACTTCTACAAATGTGGCGACAAGCTTAGCGTCCCACATTTCGTCACATGGAACGCCATCCAGTCGGCCAGTCCCGACTATCACCGCCCAGAGTGTTTCGGCATAATCCATTGTTGACATGCGACAGTTGGGGAAGAAAGCAATGTTGGCCTTGGTTAAAGGATGTCTGACGGCACTCGCCTCGTTGCCGTTGGAAATCCTTTACCTCCTTGGCGACTGTTGTTATCCGATTGTCCGTTGTTATCGCAGAACGACAGTTCGGAAAAACCTTCTTTCAGCTTTCCCCGAAAAGGACATTCGGGAAATCAAGGCTATTGAGAAGAGATTCTACCATTACTTTTGCGACCTGGCAATGGAGACGCTGAAGGTCCTTTCCATCTCGAAAAAGGAAATGATGGAACGCATGACATTCAGTGGACTCGATACTCCGGCTGCCGACTTTGCCGCCGGTCGCACCAATCTGTTTGTCTTCATGGGGCACTACGGCAATTGGGAGTGGGTGGCCTCGCTGCAATACTGGACAACACGCTTCTGCGACTGCGCACAAATCTATCACCCGCTTTCCAACGAGATATTCAACCGCCTGTTCCTTGACATGCGAGGCCAGTATGGCGGCGAGAGCATCCCCATGAAAGTGGCTGTCCGCACATTGCTCAAGCGTCGTGCGGAGGGGAAGAAAGTATTATGCGGCTTCATCAGCGACCAACAGCCCAAGTGGGAGAACATCCATCACTTCACACCATTCCTCCATCACGACACCGCCGTGTTCACAGGTGGCGAGCAAATCGGCAAGAAAATGGATGCCATGATGTACTACGGGCACATCACTCGTCCCAAGCGCGGACATTACAATTTCGAGTTCATACCCATAGCCATCCATCCCCAATCGGTGCCCGACTACGAGATAACCGACCGCTACATGCAGATGCTCGAAGCCGATATCAAGGCACACCCCGAACTTTGGCTTTGGACACACAAGCGATGGAGCCGCACCAAGGAGGAGTGGATAAGACGACAAGCGAGATAATCACAAGTGGTAAACGGTAAATTAGCGAATAGTAAGATGGCAAATAGTAAGATGTTCTGGGCACTCATGATTGTATGTGTGTTCACCCTCATGCCCTTTCTCGACTATGAGTACAACACCAAGGGAGAGCCGCGCGAGTCAATCGTGTCGTACAGTATGCTGACCACCCACAACTGGGTGCTTCCACGCAACAACGGAGGCGAGATGGCCTACAAGCCGCCATTCTTCCATTGGTGTGTGGCAGCCGTGTCGGCTTTGAATGGCAAGGTCACCGAAACCACCTCGCGCATACCCTCGGCTGTAGCTTTGATATCGGTGGTGATGATTACCTTTGTGTTTTATGCACGCCGCAAGAGCCCTATGGTGGCGATTCTTGCCGCGCTCATCTGCTTGCTTTCCATGGAGCTACACCGCGCCGGGGGCAACTGCCGCGTCGATATGCTGCTCACGGCCCTGTCGGTAGGAGCCATCTGCTTGTTCTACCGCTGGTACGAACAGGGATGTCGGCGGCCACCCTTCTGGGCTATCGTGCTCATGAGCCTTGCCACGCTCACCAAAGGTCCCATAGGATTCCTTATCCCCTGCGCCACCACAGGAACGTTCCTGTTGCTGAAACGAACCAACTTCTTCGTGGCCTTCGGCAAGCTGTTTGTGTGCGGACTGTTGGCACTCATTCCATACGCCATTTGGTTTTATGCAGCCTATCAGCAGGGTGGGCAGGAGTTCATCGACCTGATGTACGAGGAGAACATCGGACGAATGACCAATACCATGGCCTACCAGTCGTGTGTGGAGCCCTGGTGGTTCAGCACCCTGACACTTACCTACGGATTCATTCCCTTCACCCTGCTGCTCGTGTTCGGGCTGTTCAGCATAGACCACTTATGGACAAGGTTGTCGGAATGGAAGGACATCCGTGTCCATCGCCTTACGGCATGGATTACGGATTCCAGCGACATCGACTTATTCAGCCTTGCCTCCGCCCTCGTCATCCTCGTGTTCTACAGCATTCCCGACTGCAAGCGTAGCGTTTATCTCATGCCTATGTATCCGTTTGTGGCATACTTCATGGCACGATTCATGCTGTGGTTGGGCAAACAAGGTAAGAAGTCCGTCAGCGTCTATGCAAGTTTCCTTGCTACGGTTGGCATGCTCTTATTTTGCGTCTTCATGATGGTCAGGACAGATGTCGTACCCGAAAACCTATTCCAAGGCAAACACGCTCCCGAAAACATTGCCGCCCTTCACAACCTGGCATCTGTGGAGAAAGTGTGGGAATGGCTGCTGGTCGTATTGCCCACCATGGTGAGCGTCGGTTGGTGGTGGTTCCGAGGACGGTTGTCGGGTGTGGGCCGTCTGTTCTATTCATTCTTGATAGTACTGACCATCTATGTGGCCGTAGATGGAGTGTATAAGCCGGCGGTACTCAATGGGAAATCGGTAAGAACCATTGCGGCGGAACTCCGCACGCGCTGTCCGGCCAGCGAGGGAGGCATGTACGAATACATCGAGAAGAGCGTCTATTCCAAGGGCGATCCGCTCCACTATTTCGAACTCAACTTCTTCCTCGACAACACCATCGGCAACTTCCACAAGGAACGCCCCGACAAAGGCTTCCTCCTGATAGGAGCCGATGACATGCAACTTCGCCAGACCGATTTCGAGAGCCAAGGCTATCGGTTCGTCGAAGTGTTTGGCACCACACGTCACTTGGCAGGACAGCCCTTTAGGGTGTATCGGTTTCAGAAAACCAGCCCTTCGACCCTGATTGGGGCAAACTAAGGGAACACTCCTCGCTACCGAGCTGCCAAAATCATGGAACAATCCACAAAATAGGTTGTTCTATGTGCTGATATACCCAATTGAACAATGTTTTTTTTGACTTTACGCCCCAGAAGAAGGAGCGAGAAAGAGATTCTTGGCTATGGCATTTGCATATTTCCTACATTTTCTCACAGAATTTTTTTTAATTTTTTTTAGGGGGGGGGGTTGCATAAGTAAAAAGTTTGCAGTAACTTTGTGGCGATTAGTGGTTTTTAAAAAAGAATTTCAAGTTGCTTTTCCGTGCACTCGCGTGGCAAGCAATATTGAAGCTGTTTTGTTATGTGTTGACATTTTTTTTTGATATATATATCCTATAGGCTATGAAAACTGATATCATTCAAAATCTCCGGCACTATTTTAATCGGGGTGCCATACCGTATTGGTTTATCTTGGCAATGGACTGCGCAATTGTTGCTTTAGGGGGATATATTGGCGCATACCTTGACCTTGGAGGCATGGGATTTACCAGTGCCTTCTGGCAAATCACTCATGGCATCGTGCTATGTTTAATGCTGTTTTTCGTTGGTTTCCGCATTTGCCATACATATAGTGTTTGGGTGCGTTATTCCTCGTTTATTGATTTGTGGAAAATCCTCTCGGCCAACGTCATTGGGGTTGTGCTTGTGGGTATTGCTTCTGTCATACTGCGGCAGACGGATTGTAAGGTCTTATACATGCCCAATTTGTTGGGCATCTTTGTGTTGTTTCTTTTCCCCACCTTCTTGATGTGGTTGGTTCGTATAGCTGTAAAGGGACTGTATGAGTTTATACGTCGCGACAAGTCTGCGATTAGGATTTTCATATATGGTACGGGGTTAGGAGGAACAGCCATAGCCAAGAGCCTGCGGAGTGCGGAATCGATTAGGTATCATCTGGTAGGCTTTTTCAATGCCGATGCCGATACTAAGGCGAAATCCAGATTCTTAATAGGTGTCCCTATCTGCAATGATGAATCCAAGCTTATCGCTTCTATGAAGCAGGTACGAGCCCAAGCCCTCTTTGTGTCCCCCATTCAGGTGGATAATTTCTGTTCGCGCCAGAGCCTTATCGATTCACTTATCCAAGCGGGCATCAATATCTACATCATGCCCAATCCAGAGAAGTGGGACGGTAAGGGTTTGATAAACGCCCAACAATTCAAAGAAGTGGAAGTGGGTGATCTTCTTCCTCGAGACCCCATCACCATAGATATGAATGCCATAGAGCAGCAGCTTCGGGGCAAGTGTGTGCTCGTTACCGGAGCGGCTGGCAGCATAGGAGCTGAGATTACACGCCAGGTTGCTGCATTCTCCCCATCCAAGCTTATCCTCATAGACCAGGCCGAGACTCCAATGCACGACCTTCGCTTGTGGGTTAAGAACAACGATTATGATGAAAAAGTCCAAACCATAGTGGCTTCTATCACTAACGAACCATTCATGGAGAAACTTTTTGCGACGTACAGACCAGACTATGTGTTTCATGCTGCAGCCTATAAGCACGTGCCCATGATGGAGGACAACCCAGCCATTGCCATTCAGAACAATGTGCGTGGTACTCGTATCGTAGCCGACCTTGCCGTGAAGTATGGTGTCGGTAAGTTTGTCATGGTATCCACCGACAAGGCTGTCAACCCCACCAACGTAATGGGCTGTTCCAAGCGTATCTGCGAAATTTATTGCCAATCGCTCAACAAGGCCATTGTAGATGGTAAGGTAGCTGGAAAGACGCAATTTGTCACAACCAGGTTTGGCAACGTATTGGGAAGCAATGGAAGTGTAATCCCCCTGTTTCAGGAGCAAATCCGACGAGGAGGCCCCGTTACTGTTACTGACCAAAAAGTCGTTCGCTATTTCATGCTGATACCAGAAGCTTGCAAATTGGTGCTTGAGGCAGGAACTATTGGCCGGGGTGGCGAGATTTTCGTGTTCGACATGGGCAATCCTGTCCGCATTGCGGATCTTGCAACGCGAATGATTGCTCTATCAGGAGCCAAAGACATTAAAATAGTATATACAGGTCTTCGCGACGGAGAAAAACTCTACGAAGAAGTCCTTTCGAACAAGGAAAACACCAAGCCCACTCCCAACGCCAAGATACTTGTGGCTGCCACGCGCGAGTTTCCTTACGAACAAGCCTGTGCCTTCGAAGATCGCTTGTTGTCGCTTTCTCTCTCGGCCGATGCCCGCACGTTGGTTCATGCCATGCAAGAATTGGTTCCAGAATACGAAACGACCAATGCCAAGTACATATAACCTAAATATGATGAAGATATGCAACAACTGTGTATAAAGAAATTTACCGAACTATATAAGAAAGAACCTTCTGCTGTGGCTTTCTGTCCTTATCGGGTTTGTCCGATAGGTGCCCATAGCGACCATCAGCATGGCCTCATCACGGGCTTTGCCATCGACAAGGGCATCTACCTTGCCTACTCGTCGAAGCAGAATGGGGTCGTGGAACTTGGTTCCCTTCAGTTCGACAAGCGAGCCCAATGGCATATCAACAGCATCCCCGAGACCAAACGCAACGATTGGGCCGATTACCTTCGGGGAGTCACCCTCGAACTCAGTATCCGCCATAAACTTAGCACCGGACTTTGTGGCATCATCGAAGGCACCCTTCCTATTGGTGGCCTTTCCTCGTCGGCGGCAGTCACGCTTGTATTCCTCAAGGCTCTTTGTGAGGTCAATGACATCCAACTCTCCGACCTTGAGAAGATAGAGATTGCCGTTGCTGTCGAGAACCGATATGTGGGAGTCAGCAGTGGCAAGTTGGATCAGAGCTGCGAAATATATTCTCGGGCGAATCATCTTCTTTATCTCGACACACTTAACGATCAATACGAACTTATCCCAACAGTTCCGACTATGAAACCCTATGACATCGCCATCTTCTTCAGCGGTGTAGAGCGTTCGTTGGCCGGAAGCAAGTTCAACATGCGGGTCGATGAATGTAGAAGTGCCGCATACGCACTCAAGGCATTCGCGGGAATGGAGTATGGCAAGTTCTACGAGACACACCTTCGTGAAGTACCCGTTGAAGTCTATCTGAAATACAAGAATCGTCTTCCAGAAAACTGGGCCAAGCGCGCCGAACATTGGTACACCGAGTTCGAGCGTGTCCAGAAAGGTGCCGAGGCATGGCGCAAGGGCGACATTGATACGTTCGGTCGCCTGTGCTTCGAGAGTGGGTGGTCCAGCATCTACAACTACGAGACCGGTTCGCCGGAACTCAAGACACTGTACGAAATCATGACCCATACCGATGGCATCTATGGAGGCCGTTTCTCGGGAGCAGGATTCAAGGGTTGTTGTATGGCTCTCATCGACCCTGCATTCAGAGACTCCATCGAGCGCAAGGTGGAGATGGAATACTTGAAGGCCTTCCCTGATTTGAGAGGAAAATATCAGTTTGTTGTCTGCAAGAGTGCGGATGGTATTTGATTCATCGCTAATTTTTTTTGCACATGAAATGCTTGATACTCGCAGCTGGCTATGCCACCCGGCTGTATCCTTTGACAGAGAATTTCCCCAAACCGCTCCTTAAGGTAGGCGACAAGACCATACTCGACTGGCTTGTAGATGACATCGACGGTTCTGGGCTTGTGGATGAGTACATCGTCATCAGCAACCATAAGTTTGCCGACCATTTTCGGACATGGGCCTCGACAAAATCCCAGAAGCTCACGATTGTCGATGACGGCACATCGACCAACGACACCCGCCTGGGTGCCGTGTGTGACATCAAATTTGCCATTGACAGTTTGAACCTGACAGGCGATTTCCTTGTCATTGCCGGCGACAACGTGCTCGATTTCTCACTCCAGCGCTTCGTTCGCTATGCATCCGCGAAGCAGACATCCTGTGTGATGCGTTATTTCGAACCCACCGAGGAACGCCTTCGCAAGTGTGGCGTGCTCGAACTCGATGGCGACCTGATTGTCGGCATGGAGGAAAAGCCCACCTGCCCCAAGAGCCAATGGTGTTGTCCGCCTTTCTATTTCTATAAGGACGAGGATGCGGCTCGTATTCCGCAAGCCATTGCCGAAGGTTGTGGAACGGACGCTCCAGGTAGTTTCATCGCATGGCTTTGCCAACGCAGTGCCGTTCATGCCATGGAGATGCCTGGCCGCCGCTACGACATAGGCAACATCCAAAGCTATGAACAAGTACAGAGAGAATACCCTGGCATAGTGAAGCAGTGATTGCCATGAGAACCTTGGGAAAGGTGCATGGTTACGTATCATTTAGAGGCCTCCAATTTTTATTTACAGGCCTCTAAAAATTTTTTACAGGCCTCTCGCAGACGAAGTACCGGACAGTGATTCCTTGTCGAGGCTGGGAGGTAAAATTTCTTGAAAGAAGATTTGGAACATTTCAAGAAAGATTATAACGTGAGATAAGAATTATGACAGAAATCGATGAAAAGTTACTGGCCGAATTGTTAGGGAAGGCTGCCGTCAATCCACGCTTGCGTCAGAATTACGACCTTCGAACCTCCTCGAATGATGGCAGTCAGTGTATGCTCAATGCCCTTTTGCCGGGAACCGTCATCGCTGTGCATCGACATCCTATGAGCAATGAAAATGTATTGATTCTGCGAGGAAGAATTGCGGAGGTGCTTTTCGATGCGGATGGGGTGGAAACGGATCGTCATATACTCGACCCTTCGGCCGGTAGTTTCGGATGTGTGGTTCCTGCTGGTTCGTGGCACACTGTTGAGGTTTTGGAACCATCGGTTATCCTTGAGGCGAAGGATGGCAGGTATGGCGAAGATGGTAGTGAGGTATGGAATAACAGGACTGAATAATTGTTTATATCATGGATGTGTTGATAACAGGTGCGTCGGGTTTTCTGGGTAGTAGGCTGAAGGCCTATCTTTTGGAAAAAGGATATGAGGTGGTTGCTCCATCGCATGGTGAGTTGGGAATCACCAGTCGGATAGCTTGTACGGAATATCTACAGTGGGTGAGACCCCATGTGGTTGTACATTGCGCGGCTTTGGCCAGCACGGGCTATTGTGAGGAGCATCCGGAAGAGTCGTATGCAACGAATGTGATGGGGCCGGAAAACCTGGCCGTGGCTTGTGGCCTGGTGGGAGCGAGGCTCGTTTACATGTCGAGCGACCAAGTGTACAACGGGACGAAAATCAATGGCCTGCTGCCCGAGGATGCCCCGTTGGCTCCTGTAAATGTGTATGGCCGCCATAAGTTGGAGGCTGAACAGCGGGTGGGCGATGTGTTGCCGAATGCTGTGGGGCTACGGCTGACATGGATGTACGACTGGCCAGACTCTGCATATCCGCATACGGGTGGAATTCTGTGTATGATGAGGCAGGCTCTGGAACAGGGGAAAACAGTACGTGCAAACCCCAAGGAACACCGGGGGGTGACGGATGTGTGGACAGTGGTGCGCAACATAGAGCGTTTGCTCCATACGGATGTGCGAGGTGTCTATAACTTTGGTACCCCCAACGAGAAGAACTCGCTGGACACGTATGCGGATTTGGCCGTCTCGAATGGGTTCCCTGCTTCGTTAATCGAGGCGGACGATTCACGGCCAGGGCGCAACTTGTCGATGTCGGTACAGCGGATACAAGGATTGATGGAGAACTTCGAATTGTGAATCCAAAGGTGATGAATGTCGGTGGCAGACTTGAGTTCGTAGATATTGCCAAGGCTTTCTTGATTGTGCTGGTCGTGGTGGGACATTTCAATCCGACGGTCTCAAACAGTGTTTGGGACGGCATGGTAAAAGTGATATACTCGTTTCACATGCCGGCATTCATGTTTTTGAGTGGTTTGCTTTATGTTTACACATCGCGTCCTGAAGGTTATGGCCATTTTGTGTGGCGGAAGGTAAGGCGGTTGATGGTGCCTTACCTGACTGCATCGGTTTGCATCATCGCGATGAAGCTGGTGATGCAATGCGTGATGACGGTGAAGAACGAGGTGGATGGGAGCGCCTTGTTGGAAATATTCTGGCATCCGAAGGCAGCTTATCACCTGTGGTTTGTCTGGGTGTTGTTGTTGATGTTTCTGGTGGTGGGTGTGTCGTCGAAGAAATGGTATAGGGTGGTTGTTGGTGTGTTGGCGGTAGTGTTGTGGTTTGTTCCTATACATTTGCCTTCGGTTTTTTGTGTGAGTCATCTGAAAGGCATGGCCGTGTTTTTCATGGCCGGTGTGTGGTCGCAGGATAGTGGCATGGTGAGGACGATGCAGGAGAAAGTAGGAAGGCGGGCGACATGGTGTTGGATATGGGTTGTCGGACTGACATTTGTATTCGTGGTATTGGAAAGTATGCTTCTTGTTGGGATAGGAAATAGTGTCGGTGGCTTTTGTGTGCATCGTGTGTTGCCGTTTGTTGGCATTGGGCTGCTGATGTTCCTTTCGCTACTAACAAGCAGTGTGGCCGACGGACGTGTGGGACGTCGGTTGGTGTATGTGGGAGGCATGTCGTTCCTGGTCTATTTGTTTCACACTTGTTTTTCGGAACTTGCCAAGGTGGTGCTTGCAGCAGCAGGCATTACAGAGGCCAACTACTTTGTGCCCTGTGCGTTTCTTGTTTGTCTGGCAGGATTTTCTTTCCCATTGTTGTTTGGCAAGTGGGTGGTAAGTAGGTCGGAATGTCTGTCGTTTTTGTTGGGACAATCTTATCACAAGCAAGGTAAACGGGCATGACCATTGAGACACATCCACTCGCTCCGTTTTTGCCTGCCGATGGCGAGATGCTTTTCTTGGGGAGTTTTCCTCCCCCTAAGGCGCGTTGGTCGATGGACTTTTTCTATCCCAACTGGATCAATGACTTCTGGCGCATCATGGGAGAAATCCATTTCGCCGACAAAACATATTTCGAAGTGTCGGGTAAGAAATGTTTCGACAAGGAGCGGATTGTGGGTTTTTGTCGGGAGGCTCGTCTGGCCTTTTTCGATACAGCCCGTAAGGTGTGCCGACAACGCGACAATGCCAGTGATGACTTTCTGGAAATATTGGAACCTACCGACGTGTGGGAACTTCTGGCACAGATGCCACGGTGCCAACGGGTTGTCACCACAGGAGGCAAGGCCAGCGAGGAGCTGTCGCGTCATCTGACGAACGTTTCAGAGGTTGTGGTGGCAATGCCTCGGATTGGCTCGGCGACAAGGGTGTCACTGCATGGCCGTGAGGTGGAATGGTGGCGGATGCCTTCATCGTCGCGTGCTTATCCGCTGGCTTTGGCGAAGAAAGTGGATTTTTATCGGAGGCTGTTTGGGTGAGAGAGGCGACAAGTGCTGGCAGAAGAAGGGGCGTTTGTTTTGAAATGACCGAATTGGAACGTCTCAACCCCGACTCCTCGTTTTTTTCACGGTGGTCTTTGGAAGGGAATGGTATAGTTTTTGCTTGGCTTTGGTTGTTCGATGAGACAAAATCAAGGATTATGAAAAGTTTGAATATCGCATTAGTGGCCCATGATGGGCGAAAAGAGGAATTGTTGTCGTGGGTGAAGTTCAATCAGGATATGCTCTCGCAACACAAGCTGTTTGCCACAGGCACTACGGGACGACTGATAGAAGAGACCGTGATAGAAGACGAAAGCGGTGTGTACTTCCCATTCAGGGGAAAGGTGACGCGACTATTGTCGGGTCCTTTGGGTGGCGACCAGCAGATTGGTGCCATGATAGCCGAAAGGAAAATCGACATGCTGATTTTCTTCTGCGACAACCTAATTGTGCAGGGACACCAAAACGACGTATCGGCACTTACCCGCTTGGCTGCGCTGTACAACATAGCCTTCGCCACCAATCGGACGACTGCCGACATGTTGTTGACCTCATCCTTGCTGAACGATCCGGATTATGAAATCCAGATTCCTGATTGCATAGCGAACTATGCAAACAGGAAACTAAAATAGGATGGCTTCGCTCAGTTGTGGACGAGGGTACCGATGTCCTCACCTGCCAGCACCTTGTGCAGATTGCCGGCTATATCCATGTTGAAAACGTAGATGGGGAAGTTGTTGTCCTTACACATGCAGATGGCGGCCAGGTCCATGACCTTCAGGTTGCGTCGGAGCACCTCGTCGTAGGTTATTTCGTTGAACTTGGTGGCTGTCGGGTCTTTCTCCGGGTCGGCGGTATAGATGCCATCGACACGTGTGCCCTTGAGCATGACATCGGCCTCCACCTCAATGCCATGAAGCGACGAACCTGTGTCGGTGGTGAAATAAGGTGAACCTGTGCCACAGGCAATGATGACCACCTTTCCGCTTTCCATGGCCTCGATGGCCTTCCATTTGGTGTAGAATTCTCCGATGGGTTCCATGCGGATGGCGGTGAATACCCGATTGTCCATGCCTGCTGCCGTGAGTGCGCTGCTCAATGCGAGGCTGTTGATGGTTGTGGCCAACATACCCATCTGGTCGCCTTTGACGCGGTCGAAGCCTTTGCCCGTACCGCTGAGTCCACGAAAGATATTGCCACCACCGATGACAATACATATTTGGATGCCCATCTCATGGGCATCCTTTATTTGTTGTGCGTATTCGGTCAGGTGTTGTTCGTCAATGCCGAATTGTTTCTGCCCCATGAGGCTTTCGCCGCTTAGCTTGAGTAGGATTCGTTTGAAACGTGCCATAATGGATTCTTTTTGAGTGTAAATATCTAATGGTTAAATAGTAAATTGTAAATTGTCAAATAGTAAATCATAAGGTGAAGGTGCGGATTTCTACGTTTCGCATCAAGGGAATGGTGTCTATGAGGGAGAGAGGGATGTGGAGGATGCAGGCTTGGATGTGGCGGTTGATGATTCCGTGGCCTACAGCCAACACACGCTGGCCCTCAAATTGTCGGTGCAGGTAGTCGAGAAATCGTTGCGCACGCCGATACAGCCCCTCGTAGGTTTCGAAATTGTCGGTCAATTGGTTGCGAAACGCTATCGAGGGATAGCTTTTCCCCGTCCAAATACCCCAGTCTATCTCGCGCAAAAGCGAAGTCTGATACCAAGGGATAGGGTCGCCAAGTGCCAGGCGAACGGTGTCGATGCAGCGTTGCAAGTCGCTGCTCACCACAACATCGTACTGATAATGACGAAGTTCCTCTCCCAACTGGATGGCTTGTTGTTTGCCCAAGGCAGTAAGGTGTCCGGGCAGATGACCTTGGAAAATGTGCGCCACATTCTCTTCGGTTTGGCCATGTCGGGTAAGAAAAAGTGTTGTCAATCCTCAATTTTTTTACAAAATTAATGCTTTTATGCAAATGTCAGGTCAAAAAATTGGGAATATTGGGAAATAGTGCTACTTTTGTTTCTTGGATTTCAAAGAGCAACTGTACAAAACTTAAAAAAATACCAAAGCGATGACTGACGTAAAGACTTGCCTCGATGAGGCTCAAGAGAAGATGGACATGGCGTGTATGTACTTGGATGATGCCTTGGCACATATCCGCGCCGGAAAAGCCGACATCCGATTGCTGGATGGCATTCGTGTGAATTCGTATGGCAGCATGGTTCCTATCAACAATGTGGCGGCGGTGAACACTCCCGATGCCCGAAGCATAGCCATCCGCCCATGGGACAAGAACATGTTTCGTGTCATTGAGAAGGCCATCATAGACTCGTCGCTCGGCATCATGCCTGAGAACAACGGTGAGATTATACGTATTGGCATACCTCCTCTGACGGAGGAACGTCGTAAGCAGCTGGCAAAACAGTGTAAGGCCGAAGGCGAAACGGCAAAGGTGAGTGTGAGGAATGCACGACGCGATGGAATTGACACGTTGAAGAAGAGTGTGAAGGAAGGCCTTCCTGAGGATGCACAAAAGGACGGAGAAACCAAACTACAGAAATTGCACGACCAGTTTGTGAAGAAAATCGACGAGCTGTTGGCCAAGAAGGAAAAGGAAATCATGACCGTGTAGATGATTCGCGGTTTAGTAGTCAAAAGCACTGGCAGCTGGTATCAAGTTCGGACGGACGACGGTCGGATGGTGGATTGCAAAATCAAGGGCAATTTCCGTCTGAAGGGTATTCGCAGCACGAATCCACTTGCGGTTGGCGACTATGTACGTATTGTCGTCAACCGTGAGGGAACGGCATTTGTCTCCGAAATAGAGAATAGGAAGAACTACATTGTCCGAAGGGCTTCCAACTTGTCCAAACTATCGCACATACTGGCTGCCAACGTGGATCAGTGTGTGCTGGTGGTTACGGTGAGTCATCCGGCCACCTCAACGGTTTTCATCGACCGCTTCTTGGCCACGGCCGAGGCTTATCGGGTGCCTGTGAAAATCGTGTTCAACAAGACCGACCTTTACGATGCTGACGAGACACGCCTGCTCAATGGTCTGGAGCGACTTTACACTGCGATAGGATATCGGTGCTTTCGTGTCGCGGCATTGCAGCATGAGGGGGTGGAGGTGCTGAAAGCAGAGCTGGCAAATCGGGTGACATTGCTCGCAGGAAACTCGGGTGTGGGGAAATCCACTTTGGCCAATGCCTTGATCCCAGGTCTGGAAGTACGTACGGGCGAAATATCGGATGCGCACGACAAGGGTATGCACACCACCACTTTCAGCGAGATGTTCCCGCTACCACAGGGCGGTTGGGTAATCGACATCCCAGGCATCAAGGGATTTGGCACTCTCGACATGGAGGTGGAGGAAGTAGGGCATTATTTTAAGGAAATCTTCGAGGTGTCCCATCATTGCAAATACGGTAACTGCACCCATCGGCAAGAGCCGGGGTGTGCGGTGCGCGAGGCCGTGGAGAACCATCGCATCAGCGAATCGCGTTATGCCTCGTATCTGAACATTCTGGACGACAAGGACGAGGGCAAGTATAGGGCGGCCTACTGAAGAATTGTGAATGGTTACCCATGCCTGACAACGAAAAAGCCAAGCAACAACGCTTGGCCTTGAAGGGTGCCCGGTGGGACTCGAACCCACGACATTCAGAACCACAATCTGACGCTCTAACCAACTGAACTACGGGCACCATGAAGCATGGCTCATGGTTCTCATGAATGCGGTTGCAAAGATAATGTTAGTTTTTGAATCCTGCAAATTTTAGACGGATTATTTTCCGTAAATTGCCTTTTTGCCTGCCAACAAAGTGTTTTTCATGAGCGAGCAGATGGTCATGGGGCCTACTCCACCCGGTACAGGTGTGATGAAAGAGCACTTGGCACTTACCTCATCAAACTTCACATCGCCATTGAGGCGGAACCCGCTCTTGCGGGTGGCATCGGGCACACGTGTGGTGCCTACGTCGATTACCACGGCTCCCTCCTTCACCATGTCGGCGGTGACGAAATTGGGCTGTCCGAGGGCGGCTATGATGATGTCGGCCTGCTGGCACTCTTCCTTGAGGTTGGTGCTGCGGCTGTGGCATACGGTGACGGTGGCGTCGCCAGGATAAGCCTTCTGCATCATCAGCGATGCCATTGGCTTGCCCACGATGTTGCTACGCCCGAGCACCACACATTTCTTGCCGCGTGTGTCGATGTCGTAACGGCGCAACAGTTCCATGATGCCATTGGGAGTGGCACTGATGTAACAGGGCAGTCCTATGGACATACGCCCTACGTTGATGGGGTGGAAGCCATCAACATCCTTGCGGTAGTCGATGGTCTCGATTACTTTTTGTTCGGAAATGTGCTTGGGCAGGGGCAATTGCACGATGAAGCCATCCACATCGGCGTCGTTGTTGAGCTCACGCACCTTGGCAAGGAGTGTGTCCTCGGTCACATTGTCCTCAAAACGAATCAGTGTGGAAGTGAATCCGCAGGCCTCGCATGCCTTGACCTTGTTTGCCACATAGGTCTCGCTACCCCCATCGTGTCCCACCAGGATGGCGGCCAGGTGAGGGCGTTTGCCCCCTTGTGCCAGTATGTCGGCCACTTCGGCGGCGATTTCCCGCTTCACTTGCTCGGCTATGGCTTTCCCATCGATGATTGTCATACGTGTGTTGTTTTTTTCGTTCTACATTTTCAGCGGCCGAAGCCCGGGCGGCCTTTCGGCATCATTCTCGCCATCTTAGCCATGTTGCCGCCAGTCATCATTTTCATCATCTTGCGCGTCTGGTCGAATTGCTTCAGCAGTCGGTTCACATCCTCCACCTTCGTACCGCTGCCCTTGGCTATGCGTTGGCGACGGCTTGTGTTGAGCAGTTCGGGGCGTTCGCGCTCGGCAGGTGTCATGGAGTAGATGATGGCTTCGATGCTCTTGAAGGCGTTGTCGTCGATGTCAACGTTTTTCAAGGCCTTGCCTACTCCTGGAATCATGGCCGCCAAATCCTTGATGTCACCCATCTTCTTGATTTGCTGGATTTGTTTCAGGAAATCGTTGAAGTCGAACTGGTTTTTCTGTATTTTCCGTTGCAGGCGCTTGGCCTCTTCCTCGTCGTATTGCTCCTGTGCGCGCTCTACGAGCGACACGATGTCGCCCATCCCCAGGATGCGGTCGGCCATTCGCGCGGGGTGGAACACGTCGATGGCATCGAGCTTCTCGCCCGTGCCCACAAACTTGATGGGCTTGTTTACGACAGTACGGATCGAAAGGGCCGCGCCACCGCGTGTGTCGCCGTCGAGTTTGGTAAGCACTACACCGTTGAAGTCCAGGCGTTCGTTGAATTCCTTTGCGGTGTTGACGGCATCCTGTCCGGTCATGGCATCGACGACAAACAACGTTTCGTCGGGGTTGATGGCGGTTTTGATGGCCTCAATCTCGTCCATCATTTGTTCATCGACCGCCAGACGGCCTGCGGTATCGACAATGACGGTGTCGTAGCCCTTGCCCTTGGCAAGTTGGATGGCATTGAGCGCTATCTCCACCGGGTTCTGCTTGTCGGGCTCGCTATATACGGGAACGTCGATTTGCTCTCCCAGAACGGTAAGCTGTTGGATGGCGGCCGGACGATACACGTCGCACGCCACAAGCAGTGGACGGCGGCCACGCTTCTGCTTGAACATCCGTGCCAGCTTTCCGCTGAAGGTTGTCTTTCCTGAACCTTGCAAACCCGACATGAGAATGACGGCTGGACGCGACTTGAGTGTCACATCCACTGTTTCGCCACCCATGAGTGTGGCCAACTCGTCGTGCACGATTTTCACCATCAGTTGCGAAGGCTTCACCGAGGTTAGCACATTTTGCCCGAGAGCCTTTTCCTTCACGGTGTCAGTGAAGTTCTTGGCCACCTTGTAGTTCACGTCGGCATCGAGCAATGCACGCCTCACATCCTTCAAGGTTTCGGCTACATTGATTTCGGTGATTTTCCCTTCACCCTTGAGTATCTTGAATGACCGTTCTAATCGTTCGCTTAAATTATCAAACATACCTGGTTGTATTGTGGTGATGAAATTTCAAAATAAACAAGTGACTTATCAAAAAAGGAGCATACCCATTCAGGGAATACTCCTCTTTTTATGTTACAAGCTGAATGTCGCAAGAGGATTAGAGGTTCACTCTCTTTTCCTGAATACGAGCCTTCTTGCCGGTCAGTTTGCGCAGGTAGTACAACTTGGCACGGCGAACCTTACCAACCTTGTTGACGGTAATGCTGTCGATGGCCGGTGATTCGATGGGGAAGATACGTTCAACACCTACTGTGCCCGACATTTTGCGGACTGTGAAGCGCTTTTTCTCACCATGTCCACAAATCTTGATAACAACACCACGATACAACTGTATGCGCTCCTTGCTACCCTCAATGATACGGTATGCCACGGTTACAGTGTCGCCCGACTTGAATGAAGGATGCTGTTTTCCCGTAGCAAATGCTTCTTCTGCAATTTTGATTAAATCCATTTCGCAAATTTTTATAATTGTTTGTCATTGTCCTGCGCAGCATTCTCAAACAACTCTTCTTTTGACAGCGGCTACGCCGAAAGCGGTTGCAAAGATACTGCTTTTTTTGTTTTCCACAAATTTATTCCAATCATTTTCTGTTTTTCTCGACTCATTCCCTCAATTCCGAGGTTAAGCCAATACCAGCTTGCCCAAGCTTCGCTGGGTTCAGCTTAGAATTGCTGCATGGCGGTTGTCGGTTTACTGGGCTCTAAATTTCTTTTAGAGGCCTCTAATTTTTATGCCGTCGTTGGCTGGACGGCACGTACGGTGGGCCGGTAAATGTGAGAGTAGGAGACAAGCGCC
>JAUNNV010000135.1 GCA_030531335.1 Bacteroidales bacterium | reverse complement strand
ATTATTTATACATCTACATAATACTTATTTCCAAATAAATTTAAACAGCTTCTAATTATATTATAATACATTTATTCAATCACAGTTTAATTATCAATTATGAGAAAATCTTTTTTTGTAGTGATGATTGCCGCAATGGCATTGTCTCTCTCTTCTTGCTGCTCTGCACCCAAGGAAGAATCGATGAGCGATCTTACCAACCGTGTGTTTGCCATGGCAGCCGAACAGTGTAAGCTTATGGACAAGCAACTGGACGATTCGGTTTCTCCACGTACTTTCACTCCGCAGGGCATCTTCGTGCCGACAACCCTTAGCTGGTGGTGTAGCGGATTCTATCCAGGCACCATGTGGTACATTTACAAGCAGACCGGCGACGAGCAGATCAAGGCCTTGTCCGACAAGCACACCCGTAAGCTTGCCGACGTGGCTGCCTGTGCTTCCGGCCATGACATTGGTTTCCAGTATTGGTGCAGCTATGGCAATGGCTTGCTCGAAACCGACAACAAGGATTACCTGCCTACATTGGAAGAGGCTTCTGCCATGCTCGCCCGTCGTTTCAACCCGACCGTAGGTTGTATTCGCAGCTGGGGTCGTGTGGACGACACCAACGACTTTCAGGTCATCATCGACAACATGATGAACCTTGAGTTGCTGATGGAAGCCTCGCGTTTGTTCAAGTGCGACTCTTTGGCCAATATCGCCAATACGCATGCCAAGACAACCATGGCCAACCACTACCGCAACGACAACACTTGCTACCATGTGCTTCACTACGACCAGACCAACGGCCAGTGTGTGAGAAAGCGTACCGCTCAGGGTTATGCCGACGAGTCGTCGTGGGCTCGTGGTCAGGCCTGGGGTCTCTATGGTTATGCCATGATGTATCGCGAGACTCAGGATGCCGCTTATCTTGAAATGGCCGAGAAAATAGCAAAGGCTCTCATGCCTCGCTTGCCTGAAGATGGTATGCCTTATTGGGATTACGATTGTCCTGCCATCCCTTATACTTATCGCGACGTGTCGGCCGGTGCCATCATGGCTTCTGCTTTGGTGGAATTGAGTGGCGAGACCAAGGACGCGGCTTTTGCAGCTGAATGTAAGGCCATGGCCGAGAAGCAAATCCGCTCGATGGCTTCTGACAAATATATGTGTACGATTGCAGGGAAGAACGGATGCTTCTTGCTGATGCACAGTGTGGGCAACTTGCACGGAACGGAGAAGAACACAATCCAGGAAGTGGATGCTCCGTTGACATACGCCGACTATTATTTCCTCGAGGCAATCCTGCGTTTCAACGCATTGTATAAGTAATTTGTATTCGTCGGGCAAGTCTCATCATGGACTTGCCTTTTTTTGTGTTTAATTGCAGCATATCATGAAGAGATTTTTGTTGGTCGTTTTCTCGCTCTGTGTGGTGCTTGTCGCCGAAGCCGCCCGCACGGATGTGTTGAAGACAATCAGAAACCATTATAAGGAAATCCTGGTCCCCACTGACGATCCTAATGACGATTTGGACCAGGGACGCAAGTTGGTGTTGCCGGATTCGGGTGTATCCGACTCGACCACCAAGGATGTGTATGAACGTCAGCCATTGGATGTGGAGGCCATCATGCGGAGTGTGAGGGCACTGAATGTCGATGGCTCATGGAGCGACATTGATTACGAAAGCCAGACACGATCGAACTGGTCGCCGAGCTATCACACGGCCCGCGTGTTGGAGATGGCAAAGTTGCTGAACTGTAAGGATTCGGAATACTACCAGTCGAAGGAATTGGCCGAAGGCATCCACAAAGCCTTGGATTTCTGGTTCAAGAAAGCGTTGGTCTGTCCCAATTGGTGGCACAACCAGATAGGAACCCCTTATAATCTGGGGCGTGCTTTCATGTTGCTCGATGGCATCCTTTCCAAGAATGAGATAAAGGAGGCAGTAAAGGTAATGGATAAGGCGCAGTTTGGCATGACTGGACAGAACAAGGTGTGGCTGGCCGGCAATGTGTTGATGCGCGCCATCTTGTTGAACGATAAGGATCTTGCGCGGCAGGCCCGCGATGAGATAGCTTCGGAGATTGTGTTGGGTCGTCAGGAAGGCATCAAGCCCGACTGGAGTTTCCACCAGCATGGTGCCCAGCAACAGTTTGGCAACTATGGATTGTCGTTTGTGTCGAGCATCGCGCTGTACGCATATCTCTTCAAGGACACGGAGTTTGCCTTTTCGGATGAACAAATGGACATCATGCGCAATCTGGTGGACAAGGGTTATCGATGGATTGTGTGGCACCGAATGTTCGACATCAACAGCTTGGGACGTCAGTTCTTTCGTCAGGCTCCCCTTTACAAAGCATACAACATTGCCACGGCATCGAGAGACTTGGGCTTCGATTTCGTGTTCCCGACCGATAGCAATGACTTGACGGGTCATAAGCACTTCGATTATTCCGACATGAGCGTTCATCGCACAAAGGACTGGATGTTCACGGTGAAGATGTCGTCGAACCGTTGCTTGGGTGCCGAGTATGTGAATGAGGACAATCGGCTGGGGTACTATCTGGGCGATGGCGGAACTTACTATTATGTCACAGGCCAGGAATATTATAAGGTGTTTCCTTTCTGGGACTGGCGCAAGGTGCCAGGCGTGACTGTGATTGATGGTGAGGGCATAGTACCCGATTTGCGTGAGACGAAAAGCAACAACAGGAGTGATTTGGTGGGTGGCTTGGAGTATAATGGAAATGGACTCACAGCCATGGAGTTGAACCGTGATGGATTGAGGGCTTACAAAGTATGGATTGCCACCGACAAGTTTGTGGCAAGCATCGGTGGAGGCATCAAGGCCGATTCCGACAACTGTGTTACTACTTCGGTGGAACAGCGGCAGAAAAACGGTGTGTTGCTTCAACAACTGGATGTAAATGGTCGTTGGAACCCCATCTACGACAATGCCAAACACTTCAACGTGGGGGGTGACCAACAGACCTACTGGCACGATGGTACGGGCTATGTGATTGGAGGCAACAACTTCGTCTATGCCGGCACTGAGCGTCGCGAGGGTAGTTGGAACGACAATATGGGCGGTTACCGCGAATCTGAGTTGCTGAAGGGCGAGGTGATGTATATTTATTTGAACCATGGTCCGCTCAACAAGGCCGATGGCTCCTATCAGTATGCCGTGTTGCCCCATGCCTCGAAGGCTACGGTCGCCAAGTTCAACCTGAAGAAGGAGGTGGAGGTGTTGCTGAACACTTCCGAAGCGCAGGTGTTCTACGTGCCTTCGGCTGGCAAGGGTTGTTGGGTGGTATCGTATGGCGGCAAATCTGTAACCTTCCGTTTGCCTGCCGCGTTGGGCAAGCCTTCGCAGGGCGGACGTCCGCAGATGCAGCGCACTACGTTCGCAGTCACTGCTCCGGGACTCTACTATATAGAATATGATGGCAAGGATTGGACGGTTGTCGCTAAAAAGGAATTTGAACTGACTAAATGATAAAACATGATGAAATCACTGAAATATTTAGTGCTGACGATGGCATGTATATTGGTGTTGCCATCGTTGCAGGCTGTAGGGAAAAAAGACAATCCTTGGAAACAGGTCAAGAAAAACTATCAAACACTGATTACTCCCAAGGGACCTCTTAGCGACGAATTTGTGTTGGCTGCCGATGAGTTTTTGCAAAAACTGCAGGCAGATGGCTCGTGGAGTGACTTGAACTATCAGGACACACGTCGTTCGGCGTGGGAACCGAGTACTCATGCAAATAGGGTGATGAATTTGGCTGTGTTGTATCGCAACGAACAAAGCAAGTATTACCATTCAGCCGAAATAGCCAAGGCCATCCATAAGGCATTGGCCTGGTGGTTCAAGAACAAGCCTGTGTGCACGAACTGGTGGTATAATCAGATTGGCACTCCTGGCACCTTTGGTCGTGCGTTTCTGATTCTCGATGACTTCATGACCCCGGAGGAACTGAAGGGTGCCATCGAAGTGATGGACAATGCAAAACTGGGCATGACGGGCCAGAACAAGATTTGGCAAGCCCAGAACGTGTTGATGAAGGCTTTGTTGCAGGGCGATGCCGAATTGGTGAAGCAAGTGCGCGACATCATTGCTTCCGAAATCGTCACCGGTCAGCCCGAAGGTATCAAGCCCGACTGGAGTTTCCACCAGCATGGGCCGCAACAACAGTTTGGCAACTACGGCTTGTCGTTTCTGTCAACCATGAGTTTCTTTACCCGTTTGTTCCAAGGTACGCCATACGCTTTCTCGGAGGAGCAGAATCAAATCTTGAAGAATCTGGTAGAGCAGGGTTATCGTTGGATTCTTTGGCATGGGTTGATGGACATGAACTCGTTGGGGCGTCAGTTGGTTCCTGCCGCACAACGTAGCAAGGGCGCGTCGGCCATTCAGTCGAGTACGGGTTATGGTTATGCCCCTGAGTATTTGGGATTGGGAAACACTCTGACAGGCATCAAGCATTTCGATGATTCCGACATGACCATTCTCCGCACCAACGATTGGATGTTCAGCGTGCGCATGTCGTCGAACCGTTGCATCGGAACAGAATATGTGAACGAGGACAATCGTATTGGTTACTATCTGGGCGACGGTGCCACTTATTATTATCTTACAGGTGAAGAGTATTTCGATATTTTCCCGTATTGGGACTGGCATCGTATTCCAGGAGTCACCGCTCCATGTGTCACAACCCCGATTCCCGAGTCGAAGGCCATGAAGACCAATAACAAGAGCGATCTTGTAGGAGGCATGGAGTTTGAAGGGAAGGGATTCTCGGCCATGCAGCTCAACCGCGATGGATTGCAGGCCTACAAGGCGTGGTTGGCCACTCCTGAATTCATCCTTTGCCTGGGTGCCGGCATCCAGGCCGAGGAAGGCTACAACGTGACCACTTCGGTGGAGCAACGGCTCAAGAACAACGCACAACTGGAGCAGATGGATGCCAACGGTGTGTGGACACCGATAGCCGACAATGCCAAACATTTCAACGTGGGTGGCGACCAACAAACCTACTGGCACAACAACATGGGGTACATTGTGGCCGGAACTGCATTTGTACATGCCGGCACCGAGCATCGTCAAGGCCGTTGGAGCGACAATATGGGTACGTATTCGACAGACTTGGTGGATGGCGATGTCATGTACATTTACTTGGACCATGGGCCGGTGGACAAGTCGCGTGGCTCGTATCAGTATGTGGTTCTTCCCAATGCAAGCAAGGAGGAAACGGCGAAGTTCAACATGCGACAGAAAGTGGAGGTATTGCAAAATTCGGCCGATGCCCAAGTCGTGTGCCTGCCTTCGGTTGGCAAGGGCTGTTGGGTGGCGGCTTATTCCACCAAGCCCGTCGTGTTCCGTATGCCTTCCACTGTTGCCAGGCAGGGTGGCGCTCGTCCACAGATGCAACGCTTCACTCCAGCGGCTGCCGGATTGTATTACATCGAGCATAATGGTACCGAGTGGACGGTCAAGGCCGAGAAGCCATTCCGCCTGACCAAGTGATTGTACGTCGGCTCCCCCCGAGGGGAGGAAAATAGTCATTGCCTACACATCGACAACCTCCTGGGGCTTGATGCATAGACAATGAGAATATCCCTGCAAGATTTGTGTCTTGCAGGGATATTGCGTAGGTGTCGAGAGCGACCCTATTAGGCTCGTTTTTACCGATACTCACTCGCTCTGGACGTGCCACGGTGGGTTGGTGTCGGGAATATTCTCGCTGATGGGTTGTCGGCGATACTGGGTGGGTGTGATGCCTGTATGGCGCAGGAAATAACGATAGAAATCCATCTGGTTGCGAAAATGTAGGTCGTAGGCTATGCTTTTGATTGTTAGATTGGAATGTTT
>JAUNNV010000134.1 GCA_030531335.1 Bacteroidales bacterium | reverse complement strand
ATTTTCAGATGATCAAGGCGTTGTTCCCAAAGCTTCGTCTTGTGGCACGCGACAATGTGATTCGTGTGATGGGCGACGAAGAGGAAATGTGTGCGCTGGAGGATGTGATACCCCAGTTGGAAAAGTATTGTATGCAATACAACACGTTGACCGAGGAGGTGATTGTTGACATTGTGAACGGCCGCAAGCCACAACACGAATATAGCAACGAGGCCATAGTGTTCAGCGTAAGCGGCCGGCCTGTCATTCCCCGCTCGGCCAACCAGCGTAAATTGGTGGACGATTTCGTAAACCACGACATGCTGTTTGCCATAGGTCCTGCCGGAACTGGAAAAACCTACGTGGCCATAGCACTTGCTGTGAGAGCATTGAAAAACAAGCAAATCAAGAAAATCATATTGTGCAGGCCTGCTGTGGAGGCAGGCGAGAAACTGGGTTTCCTGCCAGGTGACATGCGCGACAAAATAGATCCTTATCTACAACCTCTCTACGATGCACTTCAAGACATGATTCCAGCGACACGCCTGAAAGAGATGATGGAAATGAACATCATCCAGATAGCACCCTTGGCGTTTATGCGTGGACGTACGCTCAACGATGCGGTAGTGATACTCGACGAAGCCCAAAACACTACGACCCAGCAGCTGAAAATGTTTCTGACACGTATGGGACACAACACCAAGATGATAGTGACAGGCGACATGACACAGATAGACCTGTCCAACACCCAGCGATCGGGCCTGCTGCAGGCTTTGCACATATTGAAGGATGTAAGCGGAATCAGTTTCGTGGAACTGAACAAGAAGGACATAGTACGGCACAAACTGGTGACACGCATAGTGGAGGCCTACGAGGCGTATGAGAAAAAATTCAAAAATGACGAATGATATGATTATCCACCACACTCGGGCTTGATTCGCTGGGGCAATAATCTTATTTGAAGTAGAATTTGTAAATAGTAAATAGCAAACAGAATGTTCTTATGAAAGCATTAACAAAGACCGATTTCAAGTTTAACGGACAGAAAAGCGTTTATCATGGGAAAGTGCGCGACGTGTATAACATCAACGACACCCAATTGGTGATGGTGGCAACCGACCGTATTTCGGCTTTCGATGTGATCTTGCCAAAAGGAATTCCATTCAAAGGACAAATATTGAACCAGATAGCAGCCAAGTTTCTGGATGCGACAACCGACATCTGCCCGAACTGGAAACAAGCTACTCCTGACCCAATGGTGACTGTGGGTGTGATGTGCGAGGGATTCCCTGTGGAAATGATTGTGCGCGGCTACCTGTGCGGCAGTGCATGGCGTGCCTATAAAAGTGGTGTACGTGAGATCTGTGGAGTGAAACTGCCTGATGGAATGAGCGAAAACGAGCGTTTCCCGCAACCTATCATCACACCAACCACCAAAGCCGAGATTGGCGAACACGATGCCGACATTTCGAAGGAAGAGATTCTACAACGGGGACTGGCTACTCCAGAAGAATATGCCTTGTTGGAGAAATACACCTTGGCCCTGTTTGAACGTGGCACACAGATAGCCGCTGAACGAGGACTGATACTGGTCGATACGAAATACGAATTCGGAAAGCACAATGGCACTATCTACCTGATGGACGAGATACACACACCCGACTCAAGCCGCTACTTCTATGCCGAAGGCTATGAGGAACGTTTCGCACAAGGACAGCCCCAACGACAGCTTTCGAAAGAGTTTGTGCGCGAATGGCTCATGGCCAATGGATTCCAAGGCAAAGAAGGACAGCAGGTGCCTGAGATGACCGACGAGATTGTCGATGCCATCAGTGCCCGCTACATGGAACTGTATGAGCACATTACAGGCGAGAGGTTCGAGCAGGCCGACGCCACACAGGATATTGCGCAACGCATAGAACACAACGTGACAAGCTACTTAATTTAATTTTGAATGATAAACCTTGGATAATTAAGAATTTTGAATGATGAATTATGACCTGCACTCCCCTAAATTTGCGAGACGAATGCAGAGGCCAAGCTTGCTTGGACTATGCTGAGGTGAGGATGAAAATCAACAAAGTGAATAATCTTAATTCTTAATTCAAAATTCATAATTATGACCTTCACTCCACAAAATTCATGATTCCTAATTAAAAAGTAATGGATTATCCTCAGGAGCAAATAAAGCCTTACGGCGAGGATGGCAGCAAGACGGAGCAGGTGGCTGAGATGTTCGACCACATCGCACCAACCTACGACCGACTGAATCACATGCTGTCGTTCGACATCGACAAGTTGTGGCGTCGAAAAGCCATACGTAAGCTCCGCAGTCTGCACCCAGAACGCATACTCGACGTGGCTACCGGCACAGGCGATTTTGCCATTCAAACGTACAAGCACATCCACCCCACCGAGTTGGTGGCCATAGACATCAGCGAAGGCATGTTGCAACAGGCACGTGTGAAAGCCAACGGACTGGACATCAATTTCCACCAAGCCGACTGCATGGCACTGCCTTTTGCCAGCGACTATTTCGATGTGGTGACAGTGGCATTCGGAGTGCGTAACTTTGAACATCTGGATCAGGGACTATGTGAAATGCAACGGGTGTTGCGGAATGACGGCCGTCTGATTGTGTTGGAGCTGTCCGAACCAACGTCCTTCCCCTTGAAGCAACTCTACCATTGGTACTCGAAAGACATACTGCCCAACATCGGACGATTCGTGTCGCACGACAAGGAAGCCTACAAATATCTGCCTCAGAGCATTAAAGCGTTTCCAGAAGCCATGCAGATGAGACGGATATTGCAGGATGATGGATTCAGGAAAGTAAATATTCATCGTCTGACGGGTGGTATTTGTACACTTTATGAAGCTATGAAATGAAACTGTATGGACTGATAGGTTACCCTCTGGGACATTCTTTCTCGCAAAACTTCTTTAATGAGAAGTTCGCATCGGAAAGAATCGATGCACGGTATGTGAACTTTGAGATACCTAACATAGGTTATCTGGCAAAAATACTGAGCGAAAAAAATGAACTCAAGGGATTCAATGTGACAATTCCGTATAAACAACAGATTATCCCGATGCTAAATGAACTGGATTCTGAGGCTAAAGCCATTGGCGCGGTAAACGTGGTGAAAGTGATGCAACGCAGAGGACGTGTGTGGCTGAAGGGATTCAACACAGATGCCCCGGCCTTCAAGAACTCGATAAGGCCGTTACTGGAGAAATACCATGAGCGGGCTCTTGTCCTGGGAACAGGTGGTGCCTCGAAGGCTGTGACCCACGCTCTCAACCAATTGGGGATAAGCTCACAATTGGTTTCACGGACAGAACGCCCGGGTGTGCTTACCTATAAGAACCTGTCCCCAGAGATTATGACAGCCCATACTGTCATAGTGAATTGTACGCCTGTAGGCATGTATCCGCGCACCGATGAGTGTCCATCCATTCCGTATGGACAACTTACCTCACGGCATTTGCTATACGACTTGCTTTACAATCCCGACTCAACACTGTTCATGCACAAGGGCATGGCCCACGGCGCACCGGTGAAGAACGGCATCGAGATGTTGCTGCTACAGGCATTCGAGAGTTGGCGTATCTGGGAAACATAATGTTGTAGAAAAAACATCATGATAATGAACAAAAAAACAGATAATTGGATTATCCCAGAAGGGGCGACACCCACCGAACTGGACAAGAAAATGCTCCATGCCCAATCCATGGGGTATCTTGTCCCATCGAGAGACCTCATCAAAACATCGGAACAGATTGAGGGAATCCGTCGTTCAGGAGTCGTAAACACTGGGGTACTCGACCTTGTGGAGCACGAAATACACGAGGGCATGAGCACACTCGACATCGACAAGCTGGTGTATAAATACACCAAGGATCATGGAGCCATTCCTGCCAGCCTGGGTTACGAGGGATTTCCCGCCAGCTGCTGCACCAGCATAAACGAAGTGGTGTGCCACGGCATACCCAGCGCAGACGAGATTCTGGAAGAGGGCGACATCATCAACGTGGATTGTACCACCATACTCGACGGCTACTATGCCGACGCTTCGCGCATGTTCATCATAGGAAAAACCACCAAGAAAAAGGAGAAGCTCGTGCGCGTAGCCAAGGAATGTCTGGAAATAGGCATGAAGGCTGTGAGACCTTTCGGCTTTGTCAACGACATCGGCCGAGCCATTGAGCCATGGGCCGTGAAAAACGGATTCTCGGTTGTCCGCGACCTTGCCGGCCACGGCGTTGGACTGGATTTTCATGAGGAACCCGACGTGGATCACTTTGCGCAACGCAAACGGGGCATGATGCTGGTGCCCGGCATGGTGTTCACCATAGAGCCAATGATAAACATGGGCACACACGAAGTGTTCGAGGACGAAGATGACGGATGGACTATCGTCACTGAAGACGAATTGCCCAGTGCACAATGGGAACACACGTTTCTACTGACCGAACAAGGATTGGAAATACTGACACATTAAGAAGCTCGGATGAACCACGAATCTGATCTACAGAAATGGATGATATATTTATATTGGGAATAGAGTCGAGTTGCGACGACACCAGTGCGGCAGTCTTGCGCAATGGTGTGTTGCTCTCGAACGTCACAGCCTCGCAAACCGTCCACGAGGCCTACGGAGGAGTTGTGCCCGAGCTGGCCTCACGCGCGCATCAACAGAACATCGTGCCTGTGGTCGATCAAGCCATCAAACGAGCACAAATCAGCAAGGAGCAACTGTCGGCAGTGGCATTCACGCGTGGGCCGGGGCTCATGGGATCGCTGTTGGTTGGCGTAAGCTTCGCCAAAGGTTTCGCACGCTCATTGGGCATACCATTGATTGATGTCAATCACCTCCAAGGGCATGTGCTGGCACATTTCATCAAAGAGACGGACGAAGACAACCACCAACCGACATTTCCTTTCCTGTGCCTGCTTGTGTCGGGGGGAAATTCGCAAATAGTGCTTGTACGCAACTACAACGATATGGAGGTACTCGGGCAGACCATCGACGATGCAGCCGGCGAAGCCATCGACAAGTGCTCCAAGGTAATGGGACTGGGCTACCCGGGCGGTCCTATCATAGACAAGTTGGCACGGCAGGGAAACCCGAAGGCCTTCACCTTTGCCAAGCCTCACATAGAAGGCTACGACTACAGCTTCAGCGGGCTCAAGACATCCTTCCTCTACTCGCTCCGCGACTGGCTAAAGGATGACCCAGACTTCATAGAGCATCACAAGGCCGACCTTGCCGCCTCGCTCGAAAAAAACATTGTCGATATACTCATGGACAAACTTCGCCGGTGTGCAAAAGCCACCCATATCAAGGAAGTGGCAGTGGCAGGAGGCGTGTCGGCCAACAACGGACTGCGCAATGCCTTCCATGAACATGCCGACCGCTATGGATGGCACATACACATCCCCAAATTCAGCTTCACCACCGACAATGCCGCCATGATTGCCATTACGGGCTACTACAAGTACATGGACAAGGACTTCTGCAGCATTGACATGCCTGCGTTTTCACGAGTCACCATCTAAACTACACAACATCATGCGTCCTACACAAAAATACGTGAGACAGAAATTCCATGAGTTCAACAAACTCATGTTCTCAAACACCTTGCCCCACATCCCCATCGGATTGTCGCAAAGCAAGACATACCTGGGTGCCCTGCGGTTCACCAGACAGCGCACTCCATTCGGCAAGGAGAAATACTCAGACTTCCAACTGGTCATCAGTACGCTGTTCGACCATGAGGAAGCGGAAATCGAGGATGCCATCATCCACGAAATGATACACTTATACATCCATCACCACCACCTGCACGACAATTCCGCCCATGGCTCTGTGTTCCGTCGGATGATGGCCAACATCAACCAACGATTCAACCGACATGTTGACATCTCGCGACAACTGACAGAGGAGGATATGCAAAGCAACACTACGGCCACCGAGAGCATCATTGGCATAGCCACCCATCGCGATGGTCGAACACTACTCACGCGCTGTGCTCGGACACGAGTGTTCGAGACACATCGGGCAATGATGCAGAAGCCCGACATCGGCGACATCAGATGGTATCGCTCA
The DNA here is from genome assembly GCA_030531335.1 of Bacteroidales bacterium. Classification (GTDB taxonomy): domain Bacteria; phylum Bacteroidota; class Bacteroidia; order Bacteroidales; family Bacteroidaceae; genus DCGR01. The sequence goes on along the minus strand of JAUNNV010000134.1, from coordinate 3 downwards.
TTC
>JAUNNV010000133.1 GCA_030531335.1 Bacteroidales bacterium | reverse complement strand
GTCGAGCCTGCGCAGCAAGGACAACACCATGGCATAGCGGTAGCACGAGAGGGCTATGCGAAGCACGAAAGGCCGGAAGCCATCGCCCAACATGGCGAACTCCTCGCGAAGCACGCTCTCGAAAGTGGTGAGAAAGAGTTTCTGCTGTGCTTCGGTCAGCACAAACTGCAGCGGATTGCCAGCCCTCCGCCATAGCTCGTGCACCAGCGACAGCAGCCTGTGACCCATGCCCTCATAGGTCTCGTCGAGCGGACGGTCGGAGTTGGCGAACACGTCGCGGAATGTCACGTCCTCATCGTCGGGGATGCTGTAGAAAAGGAAACGCGAGCCGAAGCCATTCTCGAACGAGGACGACGGGAAGAGCCTGGGCAGTTGCCCCGGAGTGCAAGTGATGAATACGGAAAGCCGTGGCTCCTCTATATCGATGTGGATGTCTTCCGTCACACGGTTCATCGACAACGTCTCATGATGGAAGGCCTTCCTGACGAGGTCGGAATAGTCGCCGTAGTCCGACTTGAGCATGTTGGTCATCGTGTCGGCCTCGGTGTCGAACATCTCTCCCCAGCCCCCGTTGGCATCCAACGACCGATACACGCCCGACACCGAGCTGTTGGCAGGCACGAAGACCCCGCGATAAGAAGGTTTCCGGGGAGCCGCACCCCGGTCCTTTTTGGGTGTGGCCTCGTAGGCGGCCAGTTCGGCCTCGTACTGTTGTTGTTCCGCCTTTATGGTCTCGTTTATCTCCCTTTGTAAAGGCGCGGCCAGTTTGGGGCAATGCGCGAGCTCGCCCTTGTTGCTGCCGGAGCTTGCATAGACAATGTTGTTGAGGTTGGCATACACCCTCCGCCTGTCGTAGATGCCATACACGCTGCTCTTCTGCCCAGGGGCACTGCTGCCTATCATGCCGCTCACCACGTTCAAGGCTCCAAGCATCATGGCGTCGCATTCGTGGGGGTTCGTGCCGTGAAGCTCGCGAATCCGACACAGCAGGTGGGGCAGGTCCGCCGAGTCGAGACGGTCCGAAAAAGACGGCTGCCACGCTTTCCTCCTTCCCACCGTGCTGGTTGTCGGCGGCGTTTGTGCCACTTCCGCCACTTGCGCCGCGCTTCCACCAGAAACGAAGGAAACATCTGTTTCATTACAATCAATTGTTTCATACCGACTTGTATGAAATCCACCACCAACTTTGCCCTGAGGGGGGAAGGTGGTGCGAGTGGCGGAAGTGGCGCAACCGCCATGTCCGTCGTGCCGGCGTGACAAACCGCGCAAGTCCACACCTGCCTGGCCGGCCATTCCGAACAAGGTCTTCAGGGTGACACCCCCACCGCGCTCCCGCAGACATGACGTGTATTTCGCGTCGCACTCGCCGGGGCGATACTTGGAGCTCGTCCGGCTGAGGCGGTGGAAGTAGTCCCGTCCGCCCTCGCCAAGACCGTTGGCCAGCGCGAAGCCCACCCGCAGCCAGGAGTCGTAGCTCTCGGTGAGGTTGATGCCACGACGCTCGACCTCATCCGCAAGGTCACCCACCTCGTCGGCCACAAGCGGGGAATCCCCCGCATTGAGAAGTCCTGACAATGATGTCGCCGCACGAGGCATCCCATCTCCACAACTGTAGCTGTCGGAGGGAATCCACTCCCAAGGGTTGAACCGTTTGTCGGTCGCAACCGTCGCCCGATTTGTATCCGCCCGCAATGCAGGGTTCAGGTATGCATCGGGGTCGTAAGGCAGGAAGCAGGCACGGCTTACGTTCGCGCAGCTGCTGTCGGCTTCGAGGCCGTATGTGCGGGCCACATAGTTGCTCAAGGCCTTGTGCCAATTGCGATGGTCGCACACGCCAAGGCCGATGGGTACCACCCACTTCACCCCGTCGCCCGAGGGTGAGGTGAACATCAGGTAGGTGTCGAGGCAGGAATCGGCCAACAAGCGTTCCTTCACACGGTTCACCATGTCCATGCTCCCCACATGGTCGAAGTCGAGGCACATCAGCCCGGAATGTGCCACCAAGCCCTCGTCGGCACGATGCGAGAAAGTGCCCGAAAACGTCACGTAGTCGAAGTAGCGTGCCTTGTACCAGCGCGCCTCTTCCTTCTTCGGCGTCAGTTCACGCAACCTCATGGTGTGGCGTTTGGCAATGTCGGATACGAGGTATTTATACACATCAAGGGCACACACCTCGCGCACCGGCTTTTGGTTGGTGACAGGTGCATCGAAGAACGAGAACCGTCCGTTCCCCACATTCGCGGAGGTGGCAATTGTGTTAGTTGTTAAATCCATCATCATTTCCCTCCTTTCTTCTATACTGCGTTGCGACGCAGCAAGGTTATCACTCCTGAAAAATTCACGCGGGTTTCCTCCTCCCGTTTGGCAAGGCCATACTGTTCTTCAGACCATTGCCGTAAAAACACTATCATTTGTTTAGTTCCTGTTTGTTGTGGCAAAACGCCTACCATTGTTGCGGCAAGCCTTCCACCGACACAAAATTATGAAATGAATGTTGATTCCACAAACATTTCGATTGAAAAAATCACGAAAAAAATGTTTTTTTTGAATAATATTTATGAAATAGGACTTTCCTTGCAAAAATTTAGCCGATAGTGGAGTCACATCGAAAAAAAAACGCAGAAAGAGCGAAAAAACATGTCGGAAAATTTGCACAAACCAGTAAGTTTCACTATCTTTGTGTTGTCGGACAAAGGGAAGGAACACAGGAGTCTGGAACGGGTATCCGGCACAACACAAAAACTAAATTTTTCATACAACTATGGGTAAAGTGAACTACAGCGCAGTACCGCGCGTCAATCCCAAGCAGCCCAGCAGTGGCTACAAGTATTATGCACAGGCACAGTCCTCGGGCGATGTCACCACCCGCGAGCTCGGCGATCGCATTCAACGCAGTTGCTCGGCAACCTACTCCGACGTGATGGCCGTCCTTACCGGACTGGAAACCGAGATTACCGATGCCCTGAAGCGTGGCGAGATTGTCCGGCTGGGCGACCTTGGCAGCTTCCAGCTCAGCCTCAGCACCAAGAGCGGTGGCGCATCCTCCGAAGAGTTGCTCGACGCATCGTTCATCCGCAAGGCACGCATCGTGTTCCGGCCAGGGCTGGCGCTCCGCTCGGCCCCCAAGGACCTGACGTTCCAGAAGGTGGAGATGAAGTCATCGACCGTGAAGGACGGCACCGCCAAGTACGCCAGCTCGGGCGGCGGCAACACGCCAGGCGAATGACCCCCGCCCCCACACACCCAACCGGTGTGTGGGGCGGCCGTAGGCAAGCGATGCAGATTGTCCATCCCTCCACACTCACTTTCCTTTGGACAGGAAAGTGAGTTTTTCGTATGGCAGGAACAACACATGATTTTGGGAAACATACAGGACCACCAAATACTCAAGTTGATTGAAAACACATATAGTATGCGATTGCAAAGGTGCGCATTTTTCTTCGATTATTTATATTTTCCTTCAAATATGAATCATTTGAGCCGATTTTTTTTTTGAGCTTCTTTTTATCACCGACGAAAGACCATCGGCGCGCAGGGTCGGTTTCCAGATGGGAGGCGAACAAAAAACCACCCCAAAAACAGAAAAAGCTTGGCAATATGCCCCTCCTTCTCCCGAAAAATGTTTATACTTGCAAATTATTACACGAAAGGTACGCAATGGAACGCAACGACACATCGATAGGACATATCCAACAATCGGGCAAGGGCTTGTCTGAATGCCATATCCCGACAGCAGCCATCATCTTTGATGACTTAATGTAGCCGTTAGGAATACTGGATGAATGAAAATGGTGCCGAGAAAGGGCGAAACCAAGAAATAATGAATACGAAATAATGGAGATAAAATCTTCTCGTGTAAGAGATATAATATTAATCACAATATGAAAACAGAACATTCGATACATATAGGAGCTTCGCAACAGATGCTTGTCATTAAGGAGAATTCCATTGATTTGGTTGTTACATCGCCTCCATATCCAATGATTGAGATGTGGGATGAGATTATGGCAAAACAAAATCCAGAAATATTGGATAGACTCAAAGATAAACCAGAGGTGGCGTTTGAATTAATGCATCAAGAGTTAGATAAGGTTTGGAAGGAGTGCTATCGTGTGCTAAAAATAGGAGGATTTCTTTGCATTAATGTAGGTGATGCTACTCGCACCATTGAAGGAAACTTTACTCTATACAATAATCATAGTCGTATATCTAAAGCTTGTACTGAAATTGGTTTTATAGGATTGCCAAATATAATTTGGCGTAAACAGACTAATGCACCAAATAAGTTCATGGGAAGTGGGATGCTACCATGTGGAGCGTATGTTACCCTTGAGCATGAATGGATCCTCATTTTCCGTAAAGGCGGCAAGCGAGAATATAAGCAAGCTGATGCCAAATTGAATCGGATGAAAAGTTCTTTTTTTTGGGAAGAACGTAATGTTTGGTTTTCTGATGTTTGGGAAATCAAGGGAACAAAACAAAAGATACAAAATACAACAACACGGGAGAGAAGTGCAGCATATCCTTTCGAAGTCCCCTACCGTTTGATTAACATGTTTTCTCAAAAGGGAGACACCGTATTGGATCCGTTTCTTGGTACGGGTACTACTATGCAAGCAGCAATTCTTTTAGGACGAAATAGCTGCGGATATGAGATTGACCCAAATTTTGAGGAAGTTATCCGTGATGGCATTGGCGCATTGAAAGTAGATTTATGCAATGATTTGATTAAGCAACGATTTGATGCCCATAAGGAGTTTGTTATGAAGAGGAAGGCTTCGGGGAAAGAAATAAAGCACTTCAATGATACTATGAATTGTGATGTTATGACGAGCCAAGAAGAGAGAATAGCTTTGAATTACCTTGAATCAGTCGAATTAGATATGGAAACAGGCAAGTATTTTGTTGTTTATGAAGATAGATCTGATTTGACATCACTCCCTTTTTGTAATACCATATTCAACAATTGATACGTATGAACACCAATCACCTCTTCATAAATGGTGACAGCCGCAAAATGTCATTGATATCAGATAAATCGGTGCAACTCATTGTGACTTCACCCCCGTACTGGCAATTAAAAGATTATGGTGATGAGAGGCAGATAGGTTTTAATGATACATACGAAGAATATATCAATAACCTTAACCTTGTTTGGAGTGAATGTTTTCGAGTTTTAGAACCAGGATGCCGATTGTGTATCAATATTGGCGATCAGTTTGCCCGTGCTGTATATTATGGCAGATATAAGGTTATTCCTATTCATTCTGAAATTATTAGGTTTTGTGAAGAGGTTGGCTTTGACTATATGGGGAGTATAGTATGGCAGAAGCAAACGACCATGCATACTACTGGTGGTGAAAATGTGATGGGGAGTTTCCCTTATCCTCGTGGCGGAATTGTAAAAATTGATTTCGAACACATTCTTCTTTTCAAAAAAGTTGGTAAGTCATCATCTGTAAGTAGAGATGTGAGAGAAGCATCTAAGCTTTCCAATGATGAATGGAATGAATATTTTAGTTCTCATTGGACATTTGAAGGTGCTCGTCAAGATAAACATATTGCCGTCTTTCCAGAAGAGCTGCCCAAAAGATTAATAAAAATGTTTTCGTATGTTGGCGACACCGTTCTTGACCCTTTTATGGGCAGTGGCACAACCGCATTAGCAGCGAGAAATCTTGGTAGAAATTCAATTGGATACGAAATCAATAAGAACTTTTATCACTTTTATAAAGAAAAAGTAATTCAAACCGATAAAATATTTAATAGCGCATTTGAAATTTCGGAAGATACGACATCAATAGTTTTGAAAGAATGTTTAAAGACTCTTCCATATCAATTTGTTGATATTCACAAGCTTAATAATAAGGTTGATGTCAAGCAGAATACATACGGTAGTAAATTTGAGACAGATAAAGCCGTGTTGAAAGTGACTCCTGAAATATTAAATTTTGCTCCTAAGGAAACTGTAAATATTGAGCAGAACGAGCCTCTGGTGATTGTTAACCATGCTCGTAATGAACTGCGTCATCTTATGATACAGAAAGGTATATGCTATTTGCGTGCCGGAGATTCAAAGGGGTCTGCGTCGTTTCCTATCGGTTTTGAACGGATA
>JAUNNV010000132.1 GCA_030531335.1 Bacteroidales bacterium | reverse complement strand
TACGCCGCGATTCCGCTGCAAACTTAGAGTTGTTTTGTGATAGGGCAAAAATATAGGTTCCATTTAAACTGCCCCATTCACTTTATTGTCATATATACAGTATTAAAGTAAGGTATGACAAGCAAATCTATGAAGCTACTCCTTTTGTTCCTTGTGCTACCGTTTGTGGGACAAGCTGAGGAGTTCGTCCAGGACATTGAGGTGCTGAGCCCTGCACCTCTCAGCGATGTGTGTGGAAAGGTGAAGATCCGGGTTCATTCTTCAAAGCTCACCCATCTTGAGGTCTATTGCATGAACGAATCCATCTCTCATGCCATACGTCGCAATGGTAAGGGAGAGGGGGCGTTCGTGGTGGATACCCGTCGTCTTCCCCAAGGTCCATTTACCTTGCAGATCATGGGCTCCAATGAGGAGGGCGAAAGGGATATCTACGAACTGCAGCTCTATAATACCGATCATCGATCGCCGTGCAGGACTGGCATCCCTGACACTATTCCTGTGGGCGCTCAAGGGATGAGGCTGGTATTTGCCGATGACTTTGATGGTCCGCTCAGCGTCTCGTGCGATGGGCGTGGCGCGCGGTACAATGCCCATAAACCTACGTTCGGTGATTTCAGCGGCTGGCCGTTCGCTGATCCTTCCGACGATGTTGACGGCCCCTTTCTGGTGCGTGATTCCTATCTGGTGATACAGGCTCGAAAGCCCGAAGGGGGCAGAGGTTCTACGGGTTTGCTCGCAACCGTGGACATGGACGGGAAAGGTTTCTGGGCAAAGGCTCCTTTCTACATGGAGTGCCGTCTGACGGCGCAGAGTGCGCCCGGTACATGGCCTGCCTTCTGGACGGTTACCAACATTAGCCGTGGGGCGGGCGACGAACTGGATGTCATGGAGGCATATGGTGGGTGGGGCGAGGGCAACCCGAACAGCACGGGCTATTGGGTGACGACACATTACTGGGGACAGACCGATGCCGATGGGAAACCGCTGGCGGCTCCGGCCGAACAGATCGACATGATGTCGAAGGGACACCATACGTCTTGGAGTCAGGATTTTCATACTTATGGTCTCTCCGTGACCAAGGATTCGACCACCTATTATCTCGACGATGAGCCCGTGTTGTGCCATCCCACGAACAGTTATTCATATGATGCCTCGCACGTGGTGATGGTGAACTATGCCATCGGAGGTGCCAGTGGTTGGAAAGTCGATCTCGAGCGTTATGGTAATCGCAGCAACATGTACGTGGATTATATCCGTGTATTCGAAGGGGTAGAATAGGGACAACTCGGATTTTCCTGAATTAATTTGGAAAATCGCTCGTCTCATTCTATCTTTGCAAGGTCTTTTACATGAAACTGCTATGGGAAACAGTGTATCGAACGTTTCTAAAATGCGTGAGACGATGTATCTTCGCATTCGTTGTGCTTGTGGGGTGATGGGCATGCTGCTGCCTTGGTTGGCACTGCTCTCAGCGGGTATTGCCGTTCATCCCAGCCCTGAGTGGTGGTGGAGTCTTTCTGCGACCTATTACCAAAGTCCTGCTCTTGTGGCAGTGCTGGCACCCGCTTGTGTGGTGCTGATATGCTACAGCGGCTATGAACCCATTGACCATGCGCTGAATACCTTGTCGGGCATCTTTGGACTATGTATCATCCTTTTCCCGTGCAATGTGAGCTGGATTGCCGATGGCACCCGTGTGGGCTTCTTCCAGTTACCTATTGAGGTATCGCATATCATTCACGGTATAAGTGCCGTATTGTTTTTCGCTTTGGTGGCGGTCAACATCATCTTCATGTTTACCAAGACCGACCAGGCCGTGATCTCTTCACGTAAACGTACGCGAAACACTATCTATCGTGTTTGTGGCATAGGCATCCTCGTGTTGGGATCGGGCTTCGGAGCAGTGGTCACTGGCATTGCTCCCCAATGCCTGGTGTTCTTCATCGAGGTCGGAATCCTTATGCTCTTCGGCTTTGCATGGCTGGTCAAAGGCGAGGTGTTCCCCTTCCTCAACGACATTGAGCAGGAGGAGGCAATAGGGGAGAATGCCATGGCGGTAGTTGGCGATGCGATGGCTGCAACGGAGACTAAAGACGAATCTACTATTATTTAAAAAGTATATCATGAAATCGAAATCATCAAAGACAATGCGCTCCCTGCGTGGTAGGATGAGTGCAGTGCGCTGCTGCGTGCTGGGGCTGATGGGGCTGATGCTGGCTCCATTGTCAGGTCAGGCAAAGGTTAAGGAAACCTATTCGCTGCAAGGGCGAAAGGTGCTATTTGTGTATGGTGGATGGGAGGGACATGCTCCCGTTCCCTGCCGCGATCTGCTGGTGCCCTGGATGCGTGAAGAGGGTGCAGAGGTTACCGTGTGCGACAACCTCGACATCTACACCGACAAAGAACGTATGGCCACTTTCGACCTCATCATCCAAATTTGGACCATGGGCTCTATCACCGGCGAACAGGAACGCGGACTACTTGATGCTGTCCGCAATGGGGCTGGTCTGGCAGGCTGGCATGGCGGATTAGGTGATGCCTTCCGCAATAATACCGAATATCAGTTCATGGTCGGTGGCCAGTGGGTGGCACATCCTGGAGGTCCTGTGGACTACGATGTGGTCATCACCGATCACCGCGATCCTGTTACGAAGGGCCTCAAGAACTTCCACATGCATTCTGAGTAGTACTATATGCATGTTGATCCTAACGTCAAGGTGCTGGCTACCACCCGCTACAACGGCGACATTGATCCTTGGATTGATGGCTGTGTGATGCCAGTGGCTTGGAAGAAGATGTATGGCAATGGCCGTGTGTTCTATTCTTCCCTGTGGCATGACGAGAAGGATTTCAGTGTGCCTGAGAGTGTGGAGATCATCAAGCGTGGCATTCGCTGGGCTGCACAGAGCAAATACGAGTCGACGGAGAATCTCGTTCGCCCTGTTTATTGATCTCTCTGCTCTAGTCATTATTTGCTAACCCCTTTAATCTTGTTTTGTGATGACGAACCGTAAACTGCGAATGGGCATGATAGGTGGAGGCGGAAATGCCTTCATAGGTCCTATTCACCTGAAGGCTGCCCTTATGGAGGGCGAGATAGAACTCGTGTGTGGCTGTTTTAGCCGTACCTACGACACGTCCTTGGCTACTGGCCGAAAATGGCATCTTGACGAAAGCCGCATCTATGCCGATTGGCAGGAGATGTTGCGCAAGGAGGCATCGTTGCCTGATGGCGAACGCATGGACTTTGTGGCTATTGTCACGCCCAACCATATGCATTATCCTCAGGCTGCGTTGGCCCTTGAATTGGGCTTCGACGTGGTGGTGGATAAGCCTATGACATGGTCGCTCGATGAGGCTCTGCGTCTGCAGACATTGGTGCAGCGCACGGGACGCACGCTCGCCCTCACCCATGTCTATGCCGCATATCCTGCCCTCAGGGAGATGCGTAGCCGCATTGCTCGTGGCGATCTTGGCACGCTTCGCAGAGTGTATGTGGAATATACCCAAGGCTGGCTGTCGCAGCGTATCGAACTTTGTGGGGGCAATAAAGCCGGATGGCGAACCGATCCCCGCACATCGGGAAAGGGTGGTTGTCTGGGTGACATTGGCGTTCACGCTTGGCATCTCAGCGAATATGCTACGGGATTGAAGGTCACCGAAGTCTGTGCTGAACTCAGCACTTTTGCTGATGGACGTCCCATTGACGACGACTGTGCTGCCTTCCTCCATTACGAAAAGGGCGTGAAGGGTATTCTGCATGCCACGCAGATTGCTGTCGGCGAGGAGAATGACATCCGTCTTCGCGTCTTTGGCGAACATGGCGGACTCGTCTGGAGCCAGCTGGAGCCGAACACGTTGCTTCTCCGTCATGACGATCGTCCTACCGAAGTCTTGCGTATTGGCAATGGCTATCCCTGGTTGGCCGAAGAGACCCGCGCTCGCACTCGTCTTCCGGGTGGACATCCCGAAGGCTTCATTGAATCGTTTGCCAATATCTATCGCAACTTCGCCCTTACGGTGAGGGCACGCATGAATGGCGTTGAGCCTGATCCTCTGTGGCTTGACTTCCCGACGGTCGATGACGGCGTTCGTGGCATGCAGTTTATTGAAACGATGGTGGCTTCTGCCAACTCCGATGGCAAATGGACACCCTGGGTGTATGCTCCACTGTGATGGAGCAGCCCTGATAGCCAGAAGGATGTAGCGTTCTAATATAAAAAGGCTTGTCCCCTGCATCGGATGGAACTGATGTGGGGGACAAGTCTTGTTTGAAAACCATTGCCTGACTGGCGATGGAGCTGTTACCGAGATTTGAACTCGGGACCTCATCCTTACCAAGGATGCGCTCTACCAGCTGAGCTATAACAGCGTTTCCTTTTCGGGCGGCAAAGGTACTGCCATCAGGAGAAATAAACAAATTTTTCTGCCTTTTTTTGCTTTCCGCCCTGCACTTTTCCTGCAAATACTTGAGATGATGAGGACAAGGGAGGTGGAAGTCGTCCGATACAATGCGGGGAGTTGCTCGATGGCATGTATCCTATTAGGCTGCGGCTTTTTCCAAATGTTTTATTTTCGTCCGCATGAAAAGAGAGTATTCATTAGGAAATATATATTTTGTTCTGCGGATTCCTTCTCGACAAATCACGAGGTTTGGGTTGTCGGCTCTGCTTTCATGTCCTTTCCGTCTTTTTCTTCCTTTGGCGCTTGTCCGTTTGCTTTTTGTTTTGTATCTTTGCCTCGTTTTATACAATTTACATCCAAGTGAAGATTATGAGACGCGTTTCATTTCTTGTTTTGGCACTCTTCCTTCTTGTCTGTGCGGTGACTGATGCGCAGACCGTACGCACCTTTGCTCATCGGGGCGGACGGCTTGAACGTGATGAGAACACCCTGGTAGCCTTCGCCGAGGCATGGAACGGGGGGTATCACGGCTTTGAAACCGATATCCGTATGTCGAAGGATGGCGTGCTGTATGTCTGCCACGACAACACCCTCGACCGCACCACAACCGGTACGGGCATTCTCGAGGAGAAACTGTCGAGCGAACTTGACACCCTGCACACCAAGAAGGGCAATCCGTTCTTCCGCTTTGACGATCTTGTTCGCTTCCTTGATGGCAAGGACAGCCTATACGTGGAGTTTGAGATGAAGACCACGCCTGCCAATGCCTATCCGCAGGAACGTCTGGAGGTGTATCTTGAGAAGCTCTATCAAGGTGTGAAGAGCATCCACACAAAGGGTTCCACGCTTCTCTTCACCTCCTTTGATCTGCGTGGACTGCTCTGGCTGCAGGAATACCACCCTGATGCCGAGCTGATGCCCATCTTCAACAAGCCGGTGAATGATGACAACATCGCCGTTTGTCAGGCACTGGGTGTCAAGCGTATTGCCTGCACGCTGGATGGCACTTCCCGGGCAGCTGTAGCCAAGGCGCACAAGGCTGGTCTGCTGGTGAGCCTCTGGCCTTGCCAGAAACCCGAGGACTTCATGCTGGGCGTCTATCTGGGCAATGACTTGATGTGCAACGATATTCCCTTCGCCTTGCGTGATTGGCTTCAGACCAATGCTCCCTGGATCAATGTGATCTATTGACGCATGCGCGATATGTATAAAGGAAAGAGGCTGTCATCTGACCGCCTCTTTCTTTGTTGTTTGTGGAATCTGTATGCGTCGTCGAAGGCCACTACTGCTCGGTCAGCAATAGCTCATACTGATCATATACCACTGCGCGGGCACCGAAGCCCTCCTTCTGGAATACCAGCCCTTCGTTAAGATAGGCACCGCCTTGCTCGGTGGAGATGCCGAAGTCGAACCATGGCTTGTCGGCATAGTGCTCTTCGACCAACCATCCGAACAGTCCGTCAAGGGCGCCCGTCTCACGTCCTTCAGAGGAGGCTGCGATATACTGAGCGTGTGCGACGCGGTCCGTCTCGAACATCACCGTGCCAGCCACTACGCGCTTGTCGGCCGTCAGGGCTACGAAAAGGCGGATTTGCTCGGGGAATAGGCTGCGCAGCCGCTCCATCTCTTCCAACGTGTGCACAGGATGCCGTCCATGGCGCGAAAGGAGCACCTCCTCAAGCACAGGCCAGAAGGAAGAAAGGTCGTTGCTCTCGCAGAAAGTGA
>JAUNNV010000015.1 GCA_030531335.1 Bacteroidales bacterium | reverse complement strand
ACTGCCGTGGCATCGAATACTACCTCAACTGCAAACCCGACACAGAAAGAATTCAAGAAGAAGCCTATCAACAGGAACTGCTCGCCTTGTTGAAAAGCACGGGCAGCATCGGTGTGAACTGTAATTTCATGTATGCCAACAAGACCCTCTCCGACCTTCTGCACAAACACGGCTACCTGTTGTCGGTGTGGACCGTGAATGAGAAAGCGGACGCCGAACGCATGATAGCAATCGGAGTAGATAACATTACCAGCCGCCGACCGGAAATAGTGAAATAGATTACTGTGCAATGCTCAATGGGCAACCGATAAATACGGCCATCAACAGAAGCCGAAGCAAGGAAAAATTTGGGATTACAACTTGATTGTTGTAATTTTGCCAACGATTTACGACTTTAAGCATGTACTCATGGTTCTGAATTACATTTGGATAGCATTCTTCATCATCGCCTTTATAGTGGCTACACTACGGCTTTTGGTGATGGGCGACATGGATGTTTTCCCACAAATCATGCAATCGACCTTCGACTCCTCCAAAACGGCCTTCGAGATTTCATTAGGATTGACAGGCGTACTCTCGTTGTGGCTCGGCATCATGAAGATTGGAGAAAAGAGCGGAGTGGTGAACTGGTTTGCAAGAGTAATGAGCCCACTGTTTTGCAGGCTGTTTCCCGACATACCGAAAGGTCACCCCGTGACAGGCAGCATATTCATGAATCTGTCGGCCAACATGTTAGGACTCGACAATGCAGCCACACCACTTGGATTGAAAGCCATGCAGGAACTTCAAGAGCTGAACCACGATAAGAAGACCGCCAGTAACCCGATGATCATGTTTTTGGTACTCAACACCTCAGGACTCACCATCATCCCCATCGGCATCATGGTGTATCGGGCCCAATTGGGTGCAGCCATGCCCACAGACGTGTTCGTGCCCATACTGCTCGCCACATTCTTCTCCACGTTGGCAGGCATCGTGGCCGTATCGGTATATCAACGTATCAACCTGCTGAACCGCACCATCATGCTCTTTCTGGGCGGCATCAGTGCGATTGTGGCAGGCATTATCTATGCCATTTCGCAAATCCCCAAGGACCAGATCAACAACTGCTCAACAGCTGCTGCAAACATACTGCTGTTTGCCATCATCATCAGCTTCATCATGGCGGGAATCAGGAAGAAAACAAATGTCTATGACGCTTTCATAGAAGGAGCCAAAGAGGGATTCAACACAGCCATCCGCATCATTCCGTATCTGATTGCCATACTGGTGGGCATAGGTGTGTTTCGTGCTTCGGGTGCCATGGACTTCATCATAGACGGCGTGGAGGCACTGGTCAAAGCTTGCGGACTGGACACCGACTTCGTGGCAGCCCTACCCACCGCACTGATGAAACCCTTGAGCGGAAGTGGTGCACGCGGACTGATGGTAGATGCGATGACCACGTTTGGTGCCGACTCGTTCGTGGGTCGATTGTCTTGTGTTTTCCAAGGTTCAACAGACACAACCTTCTATATATTAGCCGTTTACTTTGGAAGCGTAGGAGTTGTAAAGACAAGACATGCCGTGCCATGCGGACTCATAGCCGATGCAGCCGGCATCATTGCATCTGTATTTATTTGTTACTTATTCTTTGGATAAAAAAATGATTAGCTATCAAACGGAAGGCGTAAAAATGCCTGCCATCAAAAAGAGAATAATCTCCACATGGATAAAACAAGTGGCCAACTCGTACAACAAGAAACTGGGCGACATTGCCTACATTTTCTGTTCGGATGAGGAAATCCTAAGAGTGAACCGCGAGTATCTGAAACACGATTACTACACCGACATCATCACCTTCGACTATACCGAAAACAACACCATCTCGGGCGATTTGTTCATCAGCCTGGACACAGTAAAGACCAATGCCGAACAATTCGACCAGCCATACGAGCGCGAGCTGCATCGGGTAATCATTCACGGCATACTACACCTATGCGGCATAAACGACAAAGGACCAGGCGAGAGAGAGATTATGGAAGACGCTGAGAATAAAGCACTTGAATATCTGAAATAATGAAATTCAAATACGATGTCATCGTTATCGGAGCCGGTCATGCAGGCTGTGAGGCAGCAGCAGCTGCTGCCAACATGGGTTCAAAGACCTGTCTGATTACGATGGACATGAACAAAATCGGACAGATGAGCTGCAATCCTGCCATAGGTGGTATTGCCAAAGGACAGATTGTAAGGGAAATCGACGCATTGGGCGGCTTCATGGGTGTGGTGACCGACCGTACCGCCATACAATTCCGAATGTTGAACCGCTCAAAAGGTCCTGCCATGTGGAGCCCTCGCGCACAATGCGACAGAGGGAAATATATCTGGGCATGGCGAGAGATACTGGAGAACACCCCGAACCTACACATTTGGCAGGACACAGTGGAAGAACTGTTGGTAGAGGACGATGAAGTACGAGGAGTGGTGACATGCTGGGGCGTGACTTTCCACGCCAAATGTGTAATACTGACAGCCGGCACCTTCCTGAACGGACTGATGCACATAGGACGCAAGATGATGGCGGGTGGACGAACCGCCGAACCTGCCTCGTACCGACTGACAGAGTCGATATCCCGACACGGAATAACGGCCGGCCGCATGAAGACGGGAACCCCCGTGCGCATAGACGGCCGAAGCGTTCACTTCGAGGACATGGACATACAGGACGGCGAGAGTGATTTCCATCGCTTTTCGTTCATAAGCGAGCCAAGACTGTTGAAACAGCTACAATGCTGGACATGCTTCACCAATCCTGAAGTACACGAAGTGCTGCGACGAGGACTGCCCGACTCTCCACTATTCAACGGACAAATACAAAGCATTGGGCCACGCTACTGCCCCAGTGTGGAAACAAAAATCGTGACGTTCCCAGAAAAAGACCAACACCAACTGTTTCTGGAACCAGAAGGCGAGACCACGCGCGAACTTTATCTGAATGGATTCTCCTCATCGCTGCCCATCGACATCCAGATTGAAGCGATGAAGAAAATACCCGCCCTGCGCGATGTCATCATCTATCGTCCTGGCTACGCCATAGAATACGACTATTTCGACCCGACACAACTGACACACACATTAGAGTCGAAAATCATACGCAACCTGTTCTTTGCCGGACAGGTGAACGGCACCACAGGCTACGAAGAAGCTGCCGGACAAGGGATCATTGCCGGCATCAACGCACACATCAACTGCCATGGCGGCGAACCGTTCATACTGCATCGCGATGATGCATATATCGGCGTATTGATTGATGATTTGGTGACAAAAGGCGTGGATGAGCCCTACCGAATGTTCACCTCACGTGCCGAATACCGAATACTGCTACGTCAGGACGACGCTGACATGCGACTGACCGAAATGTCGTATAAAGCCGGACTGGCCGACCGAAAACGATACGACATGCTTGCAGAGAAACGTGAAAGAATCCAACGAATCATCGACTTCGCCAGAGAGTTCTCAATCAAGCCAGCACTCATCAACGACCAACTGGAACAGATAGGAACCACTCCCCTCGCCCACGGTTGCAAGCTCTTCGATCTCATCGTGCGCCCACAAGTAACCATCGAGAACATCGCACGACACGTCAAACCATTCAAGGAGCTGCTCAACTCGATTGAATCGCGCAAGGACGAAATCACTGAAGCCGCCGAAATACAAATAAAGTACCAAGGCTACATAGAAAGAGAGCGTCAGATTGCGGAGAAAATCCACAGGCTGGAAGCCATCAAAATAAAAGGGAAATTCGACTACGACTCATTACAATCCCTTTCGACCGAAGCGCGACAAAAACTCATCAAGATAAACCCCGACACATTGGCACAAGCAAGCCGTATTCCAGGCGTGTCGCCCAGCGACATCAACGTGCTTTTGGTTCTTTTAAAAAGATGATTGTTTCACGTGAAACATTTGTAAATTTGCATGGCTGGTAAAGACGAGATAAAAGAATACCTAAAGGGGATTGTGCAAAACCTACCGAGTTGTCCCGGGTGTTATCAGTATCTTAACGAAAAGGGAACCATCATATACGTAGGGAAAGCAAAGAACCTGAAGAACCGAGTATCGTCGTACTTCCTGAAAGATGTGCCAAACAGCAAGACAAGAATGTTGGTAAGCAAAATCAGAGACATCAAGTACATCGTGGTGAACACCGAGACCGACGCACTGCTGCTTGAGAACAACCTTATCAAAAGATACAAGCCGCACTACAATGTGTTGCTGAAAGACGACAAGACCTATCCTTCCATCTGCATCACGAACGAATACTTCCCTCGGATATTCAAGACACGAAAAATCGTCAAAGGTGCCGGAACCTATTTCGGCCCGTACAGCCATATACAAAGCCTTTATGCCGTACTCGAACTGATAAGCAAGCTCTACGAAATCCGCACGTGCAAACTGTCGTTGACAAAAGAGAACATAGAGAAAAAGAAGTTCAAGGCCTGCTTGGAATATCATATCCACAAATGCAAAGCTCCCTGTGTGGGGAACCAGACAAGGGAACAATACATGAAAGACATTGAGGAGATAAAAAGCATACTGACAGGAAACGTGAAAATCGTAAGCCAACTGCTATACGACGAGATGAAAGCATTGGCAGAACAAATGAGGTTTGAGGAAGCACAAAAGATAAAAGAGAAATACGAATTGGTGGAAAACTACCGAGCGAAAAGCGAAGTGGTAAATGCCAACATCCACAACGTGGATGTATTCAGCATAGAGACCAATGATGACGTGGCATATATCAACTACCTACACATCACAAAAGGCAGCATAAACCAAGCTTTCACCTTCGAATACAAGAAAAAGCTGAACGAAACAGAAGAAGAACTTTTGGAACTGGGAATCGTGGAAATGAGAGAACGCTACAAAAGCAACTCAAGAGAAATCATTGTTCCTTTTCCAATCAGCCTTGAGCTGGACGATGTATGCTTCACCGTTCCCCAACGAGGAGAGAAAAAACACTTGCTGGAACTATCCGTCATGAACGTGAAGCAATATAAGGTGGATCGGTTGAAGCAAGCCGACAAGCTGAATCCCGAACAAAAAAAAACCAGGATACTGAAAGAAATACAAGAAGCCCTACACCTGCAAAAGATACCGGCACACATAGAGTGTTTCGACAATTCCAACATATCGGGAAGCGATGCCGTTGCAGCCTGTGTGGTATTTAAAATGGGCAAACCAAGCAAACAGGACTATCGGAAATTCAACATCAAGACGGTAACAGGCCCTGACGATTACGCATCGATGAAAGAAGTGGTGAGACGTCGTTACACCCGACTGACGGAAGAAAACAGCCCCCTACCCGACCTCATCATCACCGATGGTGGAAAAGGACAAATGGAAGTGGTGAGACAAGTAATAGAAGACGAGCTACAACTACAGATTCCAATTGCTGGACTCGCAAAGGACAACAGGCATCACACCTCGGAATTACTGTTCGGATTCCCCATCCAAACAATAGGAGTGAAACAAAACACGGCCTTGTTTCATCTGTTGGAAAACATTCAAGACGAAGTGCACAGGTTTGCCATCGCGTTCCACCGCGACAAACGCAGCAAATCGCAAGTAAAATCAGCACTCGACGACATACCTGGAATCGGAGTGAAACGAAAACAGGAATTGCTGAAGACATTCAAGACAATCACTAAAATCAAGGCGGCAAGTCTGGAGGAACTCAGCAAGATTGTGGGTGAGAAAGCCGCCAAAAACATCAAGGAAAACCTGAAATAAACGATGAGAATAGTAATACAAAGAGTGAAAAAAGCATCGGTCAGCATCAACGGACAGGTGAAATCGAAAATAGAAAAAGGACTGCTGATATTGGTTGGCATAGAGGATGCCGACACGAAAGAAGATGCCGACTGGCTATGCAAAAAGATAGCAGGACTAAGAATATTCGATGACGAAAACGGAATAATGAACAAGTCGGTGACCGACATTGATGGCGACATCATCGTCGTAAGTCAATTCACACTGTTCGCATCATATAAAAAAGGGAACCGACCCTCGTACATCAGAGCCGGTAAACACGAGGTTGCCATCCCCCTGTACGAATATTTCTGTAATGAAATAAGCATAGCCATCAACCGACAGGTGGGCACAGGCGTATTTGGTGCCGACATGCAAGTAGAACTGATCAACGATGGGCCTGTAACCATTTGTATGGACAGTAAGAACAAAGAATAAACCAATAATATAATGAATATGGAACATGATCATGATTGCTGTTGTGGGCACGACCACGACCACGAAGAGGAAGTGATGCATTATAAATATGCAGAAGCCTTGGCAAAATACGTTACACACATTCACGACGACGAAGTGGAAAAATCCGTAAAATCGTTGCTGGGAAAACATTTGAGCGAAAACAACAACAAGGAGGTCAAGAAGAAACTGTTCAATTGTGTTGACCTGACCACACTGAAGGTGACCGACTCGGAAGACAGCGTAATGAAATTCACACAGAAAGTAAACGATTTTGAAAACGAATACCCCGATTTGAACAATGTGGCAGCCATTTGTGTCTATCCCAACATGGCAGAAATAGTAAGAGACACCCTGGAAGCAGACAGTGTGAATATTGCCTGTGTATCGGGTGGTTTCCCATCGTCGCAGACATTCATGGAGGTGAAAGTGGCTGAAACCGCATTGGCCATCCACAGCGGTGCCGACGAAATTGACATCGTACTATCGGTAGGAAAGTTCTTAGTAAACGATTACGAAGGAATGTGTGATGAGATAGAAGAAATAAAAGACACTTGTGGCGAACACAAGCTGAAAGTAATACTCGAAACCGGCGCACTGCAAACAGCCTCGAACATCAAGAAAGCGGCAATTCTTGCCATGTACTCTGGAGCTGATTTCATCAAGACATCGACCGGAAAAGAACCAATCTCGGCCACTCCGGAGGCAGCATACGTGATGTGCCGAGCCATCAGGGAATACTACACCGAGACCGGACGAAAGGTAGGATTCAAGGCCGCAGGAGGAATAAACACCGTGGAAGATGCCATAAAATACTATACGATAGTAAAGCAAATACTTGGTGATGAATGGCTTAACAACAATCTTTTCAGAATAGGCACAAGCCGGCTTGCCAACGTACTGTTATCGGACATCGTAGGAAAGGAAGTGAAATTCTTCTGAAATGATAAAGGTGTATGTCTCAGGACATACACCTTTATCATTTCACCCGCTCAATCACGAAATCAACATACGCAATCAAGCTGTCGCGTATGTCAGAGGGAATGTCATCGGGCAACATCGAAATTGCTTGATTACGCAATTCGTTCATCATCTGGATGGCATAATCCACTCCCCCACCCTCTTTCACCTTTTCAATAAAATCACCAATGTCGGAAAGCGAAACGTCAAGAGAACGGACACGTCGTGCAAACGACTCGTATTCAGGGTACTGGTTTATCAAATACAAGGCAGGAAGTGTAATTTTCCCTTCTTTCATATCACTACCTGTAGGTTTCCCGATGTTCAAATCAGTATAATAATCGAAAATGTCATCCTTAATCTGAAAAATCATGCCGACCGATTCTCCAAAACTTCGCGCACATTCGAGTTGTTCCGAGGAAGCATCGGCAGACAAGGCACCCATCAGCGCTGCCGTAGAAAACAACGAGGCCGTTTTCTTGCGAATGACGCTATAGTAAAGCTCATACGAAAAGTCATCGAGTTGAGCATCGGCTATCTGCTCCAATTCGCCTTCGGCCAACAACTGTCCCAACATCGATATGGCATGAACCATACTTACGTTGTTGGTAGCCGCCGAATGAGTAAGACTCAAAGCAAGCAGATAATCGCCCACCAATACAGCTATCTGGTTATTGAACAACGAGTTGACAGATTCCTGACCACGACGCGTATCGCTTTCATCAACCACATCATCGTGCACCAGACTGGACGTGTGAAGCAGTTCGAGCGACACGGCTGCATGAAGCGTTGATTGATTCACTGCACCAAAGGCCTTGGCAAAAAGCAACGATAGGGCAGGACGCAACAATTTTCCATTACGCTGATGTATATGCTGAAGTGCTTGGATAAGAATAGGTTGAGACGATTGGAAACAGTCGTTGAACAACGATTTAAATTCCTCAAACTCAGCAATTATGGGTGCAATGATATGTCGATATTCTTCATTCATGTCGTTTAGAGGTACAAAAATACAAAATAAAAGGCGCAAAATCACATAAAATTACTAATTTTACATGATATTAAAATAAAAGAAATGGAAAAATTGTTTTTACTCGATGCCTACGCCTTGATTTACAGAGCATACTTCGCTTTCATACGCAGTCCACGAATCAACTCAAAAGGAATGAACACATCGACCATACTGGGTTTTGTGAACACGCTGGAATACATTCTGAAGAAAGAACATCCCACACACATAGGTGTAGCGTTCGATCCTTCCGAACCAACATTCAGACACAAAATGTTCGAAGCCTACAAGGCTCAAAGGGAGAAAACACCCGAGGACATTACAAAATCCGTACCGATTATCAAGGAAATCATCAAGGCATACAACATCCCTATTCTGGAAGTACCCGGTTTTGAGGCAGACGACGTGATTGGGACTTTGGCCACGAAAGCAAGTCAACGAGGCATCATCACATACATGGTGACACCCGACAAAGACTATGGACAGTTGGTAAGGGAAAACGTATATATGTTCAAGCCACGTTCTGGCGAAAAGGAATTTGAACTGATGGGCACAGAGGAAATCAAGGCAAAATTCCAGATTGACAACACAGAGCAAGTAATCGACATACTGGGACTGATGGGCGACAAAGCCGACAACATCCCGGGATGCCCGGGTATTGGAGAAACAACCGCACCGAAACTAATCAAGGAATTCGGCAGCATCGAAAACCTCCTCGAAAATACCGACATGCTGAAAGGGGCGTTGAAAAAAAAGGTGGAAGACAACAAGGAGCAAATAAAATTTTCCAAACTCCTTGCAACCATCCGAACCGATGTGGAGATTGAACTCGAAATGGAAAAGTTAAAAACAGAAAGTCCCGATGAACAGAAGCTGAGAGAAATTTTTGAGGAACTCGAATTTCGGACATTGACCGAACGAATCTTCAAAAAACCCCCTACCCTACCCAATTCGCAAAACAACGACTTGTTTAGTCAAAGCAAACCGAAAAAAACAAAAGTCACAGAATTAATGGGCGATTTGTTTGCGCCAAGCACGAACGACAACACAGAAGCAGAAAAACACACAAGTCTCACACGCTTGCACGACACCAGACACTCGTATCATCTAATTGATAATATTGAAGATGCTGAAAAATTATGTGAATTATTGCTTACAAAACAATTTGTCAGTTTAGACACAGAGACCACCAGTACGGACTCACTCAAGGCTGAATTGGTTGGCTTGAGTTTTTCATTCGAGAAAAACCACGCATTTTATGTGGCCATACCCGAAAACAAGGATGAAGCCCTAAAATTCGTCAACCTGTTCAAGCCGTTTTATGAAAACACGCAAATTGTTAAAATTGGACAAAACATCAAATACGACATACATGTGTTGGCAAGCTACGACATCGAAGTTGATGGACCCGTGTTCGACACAATGATTGCACATTACTTGCTGCAACCCGAACTCCAACACAACATGGACTATCTGGCCGAAGTGTATCTCAATTATCAAACAATAAAAATCGAAGAGTTGATAGGCGAAAAAGGAAAAGGACAGAAAAACATGCGCACTCTCCCACCCTCCCAAGTCTATGAATATGCCTGCGAAGATGCCGACATCACCTGGCAACTCTACGAAACACTGAAAGTGGAAATTGAGAAAGAAAATCTCAACACACTCTGCTATGACATCGAGATGCCACTTGTGAAAGTATTGGCCGACATGGAACGAATTGGTGTGCGAGTTGATACGAAAACCCTACAGGAGACATCGCGGCAATACACCAAAAGAATGATGGAGATAGAGAAAGAAATTTACACAATTGCAGGCACGACCTTTAATATTTCTTCACCCAAACAAGTAGGAGAAGTACTGTTCGACAGACTGAAAATTACAGACAAACCCAAGAAGACTAAAACCGGACAATACGTGACCAGCGAAGAAGTGTTGGAAGACCTACGACACAAACATCCGATAATAGAAAAAATATTGGAACATAGAGGATTGAAGAAACTTATAAACACCTATTTGGATGCACTTCCAGCCTTGATTAATCCGAAAACGGGAAAAATCCATACATCGTTCAACCAAGCGATTACCTCTACAGGGAGGCTTAGTTCGAGTAATCCAAATTTACAAAACATACCTGTGAAAAACGAGGAAGGAAAGGAAATTAGGAAAGCATTCATTCCCGACGAAGGCGAAGAGTTTTTCTCGGCCGACTACTCTCAGATAGAGCTTCGCATCATGGCTCACCTGAGCCAAGACTCCAACATGGTGGAAGCATTCAACGAAGGGAACGACATCCATGCAGCAACCGCAGCGAAGGTGTATAAGATAAACATCGAGGATGTGTCACGCGAACAACGGAGCAAGGCAAAAACAGCCAATTTCGGCATCATTTACGGCATATCGGTGTTCGGGCTTGCCGAACGCATGAACGTGCCAAGGAGCGAAGCCAAAGAGCTTATAGACGGTTATTTCAAAACATACCCACGCATCAAGGAATACATGAACGAAAGCATCGAACGCGCCCGGCAAAAAGGCTACATAGAGACATTGTTCGGACGGAAACGCTACCTACCCGACATCAATTCGCACAACGCTGTGGTACGTGGCTATGCCGAACGAAATGCCATCAACGCACCTATCCAAGGTAGTGCCGCCGACATCATCAAGATAGCCATGGTAAACATCTGGAGAAGGTTCAAGGAAGAGCAAATACAGTCGAAGATGATATTACAGGTACACGACGAATTGAATTTCAGCGTATTGCCTTCCGAAAAGGAAAAAGTCGAAAGCATTGTCACCGAAGAAATGGAACATGCCTACACCATGAGTGTGCCGCTGAAAGCCGACTCGGGATGGGGAATGAACTGGCTGGAGGCACACTAAGAAAATAAATGGGGTAAAATTTGGGAAGACCAACCATGAGAGACTTTGCCGCAATAGATTTTGAGACAGCCAATTGCGAACGAAGCAGCGTTTGCAGTGTGGGCATTGTAATCGTGCATAACGGAGAGATTGTCGATTCCTTCTATTCGCTCATCCAACCAGAACCGAACTACTATAACTACTGGTGTACACAAGTTCACGGACTGACGTCAGCCGATACTGACCGTGCTCCTATCTTCCCGGAAGTCTGGAAAAAAGTAGAACCTTTGATTGAAGGCCTTCCTCTCGTTGCCCACAACAAAGCCTTCGACGAGAGATGCCTGAAAGCGGTCTTCCGGGTTTATCGGATGGACTATCCCGACTATGAGTTCCACTGCACACTGCTCAAGTCTAAACAGATATGGCCTGAAAGCCATCACAACCTCGACATCATAGCCAAGCGCTGCGGCTATAACCTGGAAAACCATCATCACGCACTGGCAGATGCGGAAGCCTGTGCGGCGATTGCCATAAAAATTGGTTTCTGCTGACATTCCCATCACTTTTCCTTGTGCATTATCCAGTAGTTTCATTTATTTGCCATATCTTTGTTGCCAGATTTCATCAACAGAATGATGCATATATGAAGATTACAGAAAAATTGGCTGGCGATGTAATCGGAATGATGGCAGAGGAAGTTGCAGGATACGGTAAGAAAACAGTCAATACATAAACAGAAAGAAACCATGGCAAACGAGGCAAAATCAATGAATTTGTTTCGCGCAATGTTGCGAAACAATGGATATTACAATGATCCATCGATTGTTGTCGAAGAGCAAACCTCCGATGACAAGAAAATCAAACGATTGCTTGCCAATGCGTCAAAGTCGGAGAAAGGCAATTCCGGCCACCCCGACTTTATAATCACATCAACCCAACATCCTGATTTCATTATTGTCGTTGAGTGTAAGCCTGATGTGAAAAAACACGAATCCGCAAGTCGCGATTCCTACAAGGATTTTGCCATTGATGGAGCCCTTTTCTATGCTTCATTTCTTTCAAAGGAATATGATGTACTGGCCATAGGCTTCAGTGGAGAGAAAGAGACGTTGTGTTCGATAGGCCATTACATCCAACTAAAAGATGAAAAAACCTACCATCACTTATTCAGAGATGGTGAACTGCTCGACCTTGACAGTTACTATGAGGGGATACTTCATAGCGATTACAAATTCAATCAAGACTATGGAAAGCTGCTCGACTACACAAAGGAGCTGAATATTGCTCTACAAAACAAAAAGATAAAGGAAGCAAAGCGTGGGATGTTGATCAGCGGCATCATGATAGCTCTGAAAGATGAAAGGTTCAAAGCAGAATACACGAATTACAAAACCACCAAGGACATTACCCACAACATGTATGCTGCAATTTGTGTTGAGCTGAATAAATCGGATGTTCCCGACCGCAACAAAGAAACACTGAAACATGGATATAGCTTCATTGAAACGGATAATGTCATCAACGACGAATCAAAAGAAGGAAAGAAGTTCTTGGTGGACTTAATCAAGGAATCCGATGCAAGAATCAATGGCTTCATGTTGACTCATAAATACATAGACACCATAAGCCAATTTTATGTTGAGTTCCTGCGATATGCAAACAACGATAAAGGTTTGGGCATTGTGCTAACTCCTCCGCATATCACCGATTTGTTCGTAGAATTGGCCGAAATCAACAAGGATAGTGTTGTTCTTGACAATTGTGCAGGTACTGGCGGATTTCTTGTAAGTGCCATGAAGAAAATGCTTCTTGACGCAAAGGGCGACATTGCCAAGGAGGAAGATATAAAGAACAAACAACTGGTGGGTATAGAACTTGATCCGGACATTTACACGTTGCTTATATCCAACATGATTGTCCACCGTGATGGACGCACCAACATCACTCATGGAAGCTGTTTTGAAGTCGATGCCAAAGCACTGAAGGAAAAGTTCAAGCCTACGGTGGGATTGTTGAATCCTCCATATAAGAACAAGGGCAAGGGTATTGAGGAACTTGATTTTGTACTTAACAACCTTTCTATGCTCGAAAGAGGAGGAAAGTGTATAGCCATTATGCCAATCAGCTGCGTCAACGATGTCACTGGCAACTCTTATGTTCTGAAAGGTAAGATACTCGAAAAGCATACCTTGGAAGCTGTATTGTCATTGCCCGAGGAACTGTTTGTCAATTCAAAAGTCAACACCGTAACTTGCGCAGTTGTAATTACCGCCGGCATCCCTCATCCAGAAAACAAACAGACATGGTTTGGTTATTGTCGAAACGATGGCTTTGTGAAGAAGAAGAACAAGGGACGTATCGATGCCAACCATACATGGCAACAAGTAAAAAAACAATGGGTTGATGCTTATATAAACAGGCAGGTCATAACCGAATTCAGTGTAATGAAACACGTTACAGCTGCCGATGAATGGTGTGCAGAGGCTTATCTACAAACCGATTACACAACACTGACGATTGAGGATTACATGGAAACCGTAAAGAACTTCTTCTTGTTCAACATGAAGAGTTCTGACATTGACGAGAACATTGAGGAGGAGTAACATGCAACTGAAAAAAGTGAAGGATTTGTTTGACATTCAATTCGGCAACGGATTTGAACTCAATGCGCTTACCCCAGTTCGTCAAGGTATAAATTTCGTAGCGCGTGGAATGAAGGACAATGGAATCACTGCACGTGTGGAGAAGGTCATTGGGGTTTTACCTTTTGAGGCTGGAGCCATTACGGTTGCTGCCAGCGGAAGCGTAATGGAATCGTTCTTGCAGCCAGAACCTTTTTATACTTCCTATCACGTTTTTGTCTTGACTCCCAAGGTCGAAATGTCCGATGCTGTGAAGCTATATTACTGCATGTGTCTTAGAGCCAATAAATACAAATACTCATACGGTAGGCAGGCCAACGAAACACTACCAGACTTGTTGATACCTTCCATAGAGGAAATACCCGACTATGTGAAGGGTATCTCGCTTACCGACATTGAGAAACGACTGGTCGATTCCGCCAAGATCGACGGTATCGACGACAAGGCTGACATTTGCTCTGATAAAATCGGTGATGAGTTGGTTCCCCTATCCGCTTTGTTTGAGTTGCACAATGGAATATCCTCTGACAAGGTCCTTAGAAGTAAAAGGAGACTTAGCGAGAATTGGATCCCATTCATAAGGCCTTCATACCGACAGACTACAAGCATCGACGCTTTTGTAAACAAGACCCTGATTCCTTCTGACAAGTTGTTTCCCAAAGGCACCTTGTATGTCTCTACCGATGGACAAGGAAGCCATACTTATTCTTACATATCCACTGAAGAATTCGTGCCCAATTCCAACATCTGCGTATTGATTCCCAAACGAGAGATGTGCTTGCGTGAGAAACTATTCTATGCCATGTGCATTACCCGGAATCGTTTCAAATTCTCATACGGAAGAAAGCCTAAAGGCACAAAACTTTCCACAATCCTGCTACCTAAGTGCATACCGACATATTTCAACAATCTGGACTTGACAAGCTTTTATACCATTCACAATTACATAAAAAAAGGAAATGAAGCATGAAGAAAACGACAAGGATGTTTAGAAATCTATTTGCATACCGATGCCGTAAGTCAGGTTCTTCCGTGTAAATTCATCGTACAAGTCGTTGGTGGTCAGTATGGTCGATGTCTTCTCTACCGTGTCGTAGAAGGAATACATGCACCCTGCACTTAACTTCAGTTTGGACGAAAGTCTATACGAGGCACCAATGCCCACACTCGAACAGTTGCAACAGTAATTCATGTCGGAATACCGATTGTCGTCAAGCTCGAACAGCGAACGTTGAAAAGATGTGGTGAGCAGCAAGCGATTGGTCGCATCAAATTCAAAACCAGCCAAATATTCGTTCTCACCATGCGATACTACACCCGTAAACGAATTGTCGGCATGATGGTCGTAGAAGTGATGGTATTCGATAACAGCCTTGAACCAATCTATCTTTTTGCTGGCAGCCACCGTCAGCAACGCAGGCAGTTCGGCATACTCGTGTGCACCATCGGGGAACAACCCCATGATGGTTTCCTTGGTGGAATTTCTTACCTTCAATGCCTGCTTCACCTCATATTTCATACTACCCGACCAACCGTCTTTCTGAAAAGCCAACGCAAATATCGGACTCACACAGAAACCTTTCTGACGAGCATCGAGCGACATGTTTTCCATAACCGAATGAGGTTTGGCATCATTGAGATAAATGTTGACATCGTTCAGATGACCCTCGAAATGATAGGTGCCGTATGTAAAACGAAGCTGAGTCGCAACCGACAAGCAGTCGGACAACCGATAGGCAGCACCCAACTGGAAAGCACCTATAATGGAAGTGGCTTTCAGATACATATCGAGCGAATAAGGCACCTTGGACATGTTCTGATGAGCCAAAGAAGATATTATGGTCGATTCGAATGATGACAAGCCATCACCGTATTCCACACTACCACCACCGCCACCAAAGGCAAACGACGACATTAACGACAGACGATTTCTCTTGTACACCAAATGATAGCTCGGCACGAATGGTGCATAAGTCTTGCCTACAAACCGACGATGTGATGTCCCACCGCCATCCTTGTTGTCCGAAAAATAACCAAACGTAGAATCATTGATGCGACGTTGGATGCTTTGCTGCCAATTCAAGCCTAAATGATAACCATCGGTCATAAACACTGTACCGGCAGGGTTGTAATAAACTGCATCGCAATCGAGCGTTGTACCGCGGGCAAACTGTCCCAAAAATGCCGCGCTCTGATTGGTGTTGGTGAGTAAGCCACCTGCGCTGACAAACATGGGGAAAACCACAAGCGAACATCCTAAAACAAACTTCTTCATCTTAACTTTTGCTTTTTCGATGCAAAAGTGAACATTAATTTTCTGTCAGAAAAATAAAAGGGACATAGGCGTCTCCGAGGGGTCGGAAACGCCTATTTAGGGGTGAAATTCACCATTTAGGGGTGAATTTCTGATTATTCGTTGCTGCTTTTATTCATCAACCATTGCGAAATGCTATCAGAATATGTCTTGGAAATGGGAATTACAGGCACACCTTCCATGCCCAATTCTATGAAAATTCCATCCTTTTCACGACGCAACAATTTTACATGGTCTAAATTCACCATGTATGAGCGATGGCATCGTTTCACGTTGGTATCTTCCAAATACTGGCTTATCTTTTTCAGATTGTTCCTAATCATTGTCTGTTTCGGCACATTGTTGTTCAAGTACCACACCGTCACGTAATTGTCCGACGAAATCAACATCAGCAAGTTCTCCTTGCGTATGGATAGCTGCATCTTGTCGCGTTCGTCATGAAGTTGTATGTAAGCCTTCCTTGCCACAGTCTCACCGCCCTCCATACTGCTTTTGATTAATTTCAATTGGTGCGATTTTTCTTGCCAGATAAAATACACATAACTCATGATGTAAGGAATAAGCAATATGCGTACAACCTTGAAAAACACTGTTTCGTATATGACAAAGAAAGGCTTTACGTTCATGAACGACGATATGGCCGAATAAACGGTTGTCATGGCCAATATCTCCGCCACAATCCAAAGAATATACGAATTGTACGTAATCGTGTGTCTGGTAGAGTAGAACTTCATAAGACAGCGGCTTAACGCTGCCACAGCCATACCTATCAGCACCATGATACACACCAGAATGTGCCAACTCGTATCGGCCGAAAATGGCAAATCGAAATTGTTGCTTTCCTCTATCAGCGCAAAATCCATGGGATGATACATGAATATAAATATCAGACAGAACAGAGGAACAAAAAGAACCATGATGATTTGGTTCGATTTTTTATATATATATTGCGGTAATGCTTTCATCAAAATACTTTTAACTTTTGGGCAAAGATAAAGATTTTTATCCTTATCTTTGCATTCTGAAAAGAAAAATTAAAGGATTAGATTCACTGATATGGCACTTCAATGTGGTATTGTAGGACTTCCAAACGTAGGAAAGTCAACTCTTTTTAATTGTCTGTCGAACGCAAAGGCACAAGCCGCCAATTTCCCATTCTGCACCATCGAACCCAATGTAGGCGTTATCACCGTTCCCGACGAACGACTCAACAAGCTTGCCGAACTTGTACATCCAGGTCGCATCGTTCCAACAACGGTCGAAATCGTCGATATTGCCGGACTTGTGAAGGGAGCCAGCAAGGGTGAGGGACTGGGCAACAAGTTCTTGGCCAACATCCGCGAAACCGATGCCATCCTGCATGTGCTGCGCTGTTTCGACGATGACAATGTGACACACGTCGATGGAAGCATCAATCCTGTACGCGACAAGGAAATAATCGACACAGAATTGCAACTCAAGGATCTTGAAACCGTGGAAAGCCGGATGCAGAAAGTACAGAAACAGGCACAAGCCGGTGACAAGACCGCCCGACTGACCTACGATGTCCTGCTCAAGTTCCAAGAAGCCCTGCAACAAGGCAAGTCGGCCAGAACCGTAGGCTTTGCAACAAAGGACGAACAGAAAATAGCACACGATCTCTTCCTACTTACCTACAAGCCAGTGATGTACATCTGCAATGTCGATGAGGGAAGTGCCGTTACTGGCAACGATTACGTAGAACAGGTGAGAGAAGCAGTGAAGGATGAGAATGCAGAAATACTGGTGGTGGCTGCCAAGACAGAAGCCGACATTGCTGAACTGGATACCTACGAGGATCGCCAGATGTTCCTACAGGAAGTAGGACTCGAAGAGTCGGGCGTGAACCGACTTGTAAAAATGGCATACAAGCTGCTCAATCTCGAAACATTCATCACCGCAGGCGAAATGGAAGTGAAGGCATGGACCTACATCAAGGGATGGAAGGCCCCTCAATGCGCCGGCGTGATACACACCGACTTCGAGAAAGGATTCATCCGTGCCGAAGTAATCAAGTACGACGACTACATCAAGTATGGCTCGGAAACGGCCGTGAAGGAGGCTGGCAAGATGGGTGTGGAAGGCAAGGACTATGTAGTGCAAGACGGCGACATCATGCACTTCCGATTTAATGTGTAAGATTTATGAAACTTGTATTTGCATCGAACAACCCACACAAACTAAGTGAGATAAGGGCCATGTTGGGCAGTGAGCACGACATACTCAGCCTGCACGACATAGGTTGCCAAGCCGACATACCCGAAACAGCTGAAACGCTCGAAGGCAATGCCCTACAGAAAGCATCGTACATCTACGAACGTTACCATTGCGACTGCTTCGCCGACGACACTGGCCTCGAAGTGGAAGCTCTCGACGGTCGCCCGGGAGTCTATACGGCACGCTATGCAGGTCCGCAGTGCTCACCTGAGGACAACATCGTAAAGCTGCTTCACGAAATGCAAGGTAAAGTAAATCGTAAAGCTGTTTTCAGAACCTCCATCTGCTTGATTTTACAAGGAAATGTACATGTATTCAACGGAATCGTAAAAGGTAGCATCACCGAACAAAAAAAAGGTACTGACGGTTTTGGTTACGACCCTGTGTTTGCACCCGACGAAACAGGTCTTACGTTTGCCGAAATGGGGGTAGGGGAGAAGAACAAAATAAGCCATCGCGCTCGTGCCATCCAGCAGTTGAAAGATTTCTTGCTTGCATCACGGCCAGAAACTTTCAACGGCAATGAATCATAATTAATTTTTATATATTTAAAAAACAATTGATGATGATGATAATAGGTTGTTGAAAGAGTTGATAACTTTTTCAACAACTTTTTGTTTATTAAGTTATGAAGCGAAGAGGTGTAATTTTAATCGTGTTATGAACATGTCATGTGTTTGGAAATCGGACTTTTGGCTCATGTTTCAACAATCAGTTGAAAACATTTCATATTGAAAGATATTTCTTTTGTTCATGGTTCAAAAAAGGTGGTGAGGGAACTGAAAAGAGGTTTAGAAAAAGTGAATGGAAAAATAGGAAGAAAATATTAAAAGTTTATGTGTTTCAACAATGTTTATAAACTGTTGGTAGGTTATTAACAAGTTATTGACAAAACTAAGAATATAGTATGCGAAAGTTGAAAGTAACGGAAATGAATCGTTTGTCGGTCGAAGAGTTCAAAAGGTCGGAGAAGATACCTTTGGTGGTGGTGCTCGACGATGTGCGCAGCTTGCACAATGTAGGGGCTGTGTTTCGTACAGCCGATGCTTTTCTTGTAAGTCACATCTACCTGTGCGGCATCACGGCAAGGCCGCCACAGCCCGAAATTCATAAGACGGCTCTTGGGGCTGAGGACTCCGTAGATTGGACATATTCCCCATCGGTGCTCGAAGTTGTCGATGCTTTGCATCATCAGGGTTACAAGGTGTATGCCGTCGAGCAGGCCGAAGGCAGCACCATGCTTCACAATCTGCAGTTGTCGGCTGGCGAACGCCTTGCGGTGGTCATGGGCAACGAGGTGAAGGGTGTGAGTCAGGCCGTGGTCGATGCCAGCGACGGTTGCATAGAGATACCGCAATGGGGCACCAAACATTCGCTCAACGTGTCGGTAGCTGCTGGCATAGTGCTTTGGGAGATAGTCGAGCAAATGAGAGGTATGTGTGAATGAAGTGCCCACAAACTGAAAGGTTAGAGGCCTGAAAAAGAAAATTAGAGGCCAGAAAATATGTTTTTGAGTCCAGTACTTTGAGTTGGTGGTTTGTCGTAGGAAAATCCATGCGAATCCACCAAATCGTCAAGAAAACCATGTAATTGGTGTAAAAATTGTCGTGAGATTTGAAATTTGTTCGCCGAGGCGATACCTTTGTGGAAGGATTTCATAAATAAAAAGTAGGAAGATATGCATCGGTCTTGGCATTCCAGAATATGTTTCGATCGAGTAGGGGAAACATCAGGACGATGGGAAGTTCCGAGCCACGTTGGACGTGTATTTCTTGGGAGTCACGTAGCTGAAAAAAGTGTGGTTTGTATGTTGCGCTGAATCTATATTTTAGGGAAGATAAGTTTTTGGACAGTGATACATTTTTGGTTCCTAAGCGTAAGGGATGATGAAAAATTCAGATGAAACGTGATGAATGAAAGGAAAAGTTTGTACCTTTGGCAGAAATTTTGATTTCATGCAAAAGATAGGATTCCTTAGCCCTATGTGCCTTGTGCTCATTGCCCTTGTTGGCTGTACGAATTTGAACAGCGACATCGTGGGCAGCATTGCATATATGGAGCTACAAGACTCCATCTCGCCAGTGCCTCAAGAGGGGATGCCGCGTTGCGCGTTCAGGGCCTCTATAGCCTATTTCGACTCAAGCAAGGAGACGGCAAAAATGCTCAATGCCCAAATAGCCAATTGCCTCTTGCTTGCTACTGACAACACCATGCACACCAGTCCTAAGGAAGCGGTGGAGAATTTCCGCAACGGCTTCTTCCAGCTCTACACCGACGAGATAGCTCCGTTGGTGCAGGTCGATTCCGACTCTGGCGTTCCTGTGGCGGAAATGCCCGAGTGGTACAATGTGGCACGCGAGCTCGAGACATGGCTTTTCTGTGGGCGCGACAGTGTTGTGTGCTACGAGCTCCGTATCACCGACCATAGGGGGGGAGTCCATCCGAACACTTACACGTTTTGGTATGATTTCAGCTTGCGCGATGCCTCTCGGATTACCGTCGGCGATTGTTTGGATACGGATGCCGAGGGATTGACAACACTGCTCGAAGAAGAATTGGTAAGGGTGATAAATGGGAAGACCGACGACGACATAGCCGACATGGAAGCACTGAAGAAGGAGTACGGCATACCGTATGGCGACAGCCTGTACGTACCCGAGAACTTCCTGCTGACGGAATCGTGTGTGAGTTTTCTTTACAATCGTTATGAGATAGCCCCCTATGCTTTCGGTGACATACGGCTGGACATTCCATACGACAAGATAAGACCCTACTTGAAAAGAAATAATCGACAATGACGATGGACATCTTGCTGAAATATTTTCCCCATTTGTCCAACATCCAACGAGAACAGTTTGAGGCGTTGGACAGCCTTTATACCGATTGGAACGCCAAGATAAACGTGATTTCCCGCAAGGACATACAAAACCTTTACGAGCACCACGTGCTCCATTCGTTGGGAATCGCCAAAATGATTTCCTTCAAGCCTGGCACACGAATCATGGATTTGGGCACAGGGGGAGGGTTCCCAGGCATCCCGTTGGCCATCCTGTTTCCCGAATGTAGGTTCCATCTGGTAGATAGCATCGGGAAGAAAATACTTGTGGCAACGGCCGTCGCCCAGTCCATCGGGTTACAAAACATCACCTTTGCCCACAGCCGTGCGGAGGAGGTAAAGGAGAAATTCGACTTCGTGGTGAGTCGTGCCACAATGCCGCTTGCCGACCTGATGAGGCTCATCCGCAACAACATCGCTCGCGAGCAGCGCAACGCACTGCCCAATGGCCTTATTTGCCTGAAGGGAGGAGAACTTGAGCACGAAATCCTTCCGTACCGTAGAATTGCGATGGTGCAATGTCTGTCGGATGATTTTACAGAGGAATATTTCAAGACAAAAAAAGTGGTGTATGTTCCTGCAAAAGTTTGAATTCAACATGTTCCCTGTGAACAGCTATCTCGTTTGGGACGAGACCCTTGAGGCTGCCATCATCGACGCGGGCATGTATTTCCCCCACGATTTCACGAGTCTGGCCTCGTTTGTCGATGGCCACAAGCTGCGTTTGACGCATTTGTTGTGTACCCACTTGCATTTCGACCACACCTTTGGCAATGCCTTCATGCTGAAGGAGTATGGACTGAAGGCCGAAGCCCATGAGGCCGATTTGGTATGGCTTACAAAGGTCAACCAAGAGCAGTGCGAAACGTGGGGGTTGCCATTCCATGGTACTTGGCCGATGCCTGGACAGTGGCTGCACGATGGCGACACCGTGTCGTTCGGACATACCGCCCTGAAGGTGATGCATGTGCCTGGACATTCGGAGGGGGGACTGGCATTCTACAACGAAGCCGATCGTTGTGTTTTCACAGGCGACACATTGTTTCAGGGCAGCATAGGGCGTACCGACCTGCACGGTGGTTCCTACCAGCAGATTGTCCAGTCGTTGCACAAGCTGCTCACCCTTCCCGACGACACAAAGGTGTATCCTGGACATGGAGAGGCCACGACCATCGGAATGGAAAAGAAATACAATCCCTGCTGCGGAAACGCATAAGGGGGGAGCCTCCTATACGGGCAGCGAGAAATCGAACAGGTGGTCATCGCCCGCTTGGTAGTGCGCGAGGAACTGCTTGGGTGTCCAACCCGTCTCACGCTTGAAGGCGGCATAGAACACACTTCTCGACACGAAACCGCTGTGCAGGTAAACGGCCTGGATGGACGAGTCTCTACGGATGATGAGCATCTTGGCATACCTGATGCGATAGCGGTTGATGATGGTCTTGAAATTGCCGCCCAGGCGGTTGTTGAAAATGGCGGAGAGATAGGCCGTGTTGGTACCCACTTCCGTGCACAGGCTGGCAAGCGATACGTTGGGGTTCAGATACACTTTCTTCTTCAGGAGTTCCACCAAGAGGTTGTAAATCCGTTCCTCGGTTTTCGCTCTATGCGGTTCTTGTTCGATAGCTTCCATCCTTTTCCTGTCGGTTTTGTTGACATGCAGGGCAAAGATAATGTTTTTTCCGTTTTCATTGCGATGTTTTTAGTGGAAATGTCTATATTTGCGAAATCAATCAACCAAAACACATTAGTACGATGAAAAAGTTTATATTCGCTGTAGCGACAATGTTATTTTCCATGAGTATGACTATGCAAGCACAAGAACAGAAAATCTGGTCGGACAAGTTGCCCGACGATGTCACTCTGAAAGTCGGTGAGATGAAACAGACAATGGGCGAGGACGACATCCTGCGCATCAACCAGATGTACACCCCTACATTGGAGAAGTTCGGGGTGAAGAACAGCAACAAGGACAAGGTGATCATTATCTGCCCGGGTGGAGGCTACGGCATTCTTGCCATCAACCACGAGGGAACGGAGATTGCACAATGGCTCAACAGTCTGGGCTACACGGCGTATGTCCTGCGCTACAGGGTGCCCAAGGATCGCGAGGGAGCCTTGCAGGACGCGCAACGCGCGGTGAGAATCGTGAAGTCGGAAAACCCTGACAAGAAGGTGGGCATCATGGGATTCTCGGCTGGCGCAAGCCTGTCGTGCCGCACCGCCACCCGCCACAAACTGCCCTCCTATACTCCGACCGACGAGATAGACAAATTGTCGCCACGAGTCGATTTTGCCGCCCTGATCTATCCCGCCTACATGGACGAGGGAGAGAACCGCAGCCTGACACCGGAACTGACCATCGATGACACCACGCCTCCCATGTTTGTGTTCCAGACGGCCGACGATGGTTGTGGCAACAGTGCCTTGGTCATTTCGCAGGCATTGCGCGACCATAAGATTCCTGTGGAGCTGCACTACTACCCCAAGGGTGGTCATGGCTACGGCTTGCGCGACTACAAGGCCCATGTCGCCAGCATCTGGCCCAAGCTGATGGAGATATGGCTCGACAACCTTACCTTTTAACACCTTGTGCGTATGCGGAGCGTTTCTATCTTTATCATGATGCTGCCATTGTTTGCATTGTTTTCGTGTGGTTCCAAGAGCAGGCAGGCCGCTGTCGCCGACAACCGGGTGAAAGTATGTATCGAGACCGACAAGGGTAAGTTCACGGTGGCCCTTTACGACGAGACACCGCTCCACCGCGACAATTTCGTGAAGCTGGTGCGCGAAGGCACATACGAGAACACGCTTTTCCACCGTATCATCAAGGATTTCATGGTTCAGGCCGGCGACCCGAACAGCAAGGATGCCCCCGACGGCGTGCTTCTCGGCGATGGCGACGTGGGCTACACCGTCCCCGCCGAGTTCAATCAGAAACTCATCCACAAGCGTGGGGCGTTGGCTGCCGCACGGATGGGCGACGAGGTGAACCCCGAGAAGCGATCGTCGGGATGCCAGTTCTATGTGGTCACCGGACGGAAATACCGCGAGGGTGAACTGCTCGAAATAGAGGGCTACATCAACAACACACGGCTGCAAGCCATAGGCGAGGAGCAATATATGAAGGAACCTCGGTTCAAGTATTCCGAGACACAGAAGCAGGAATACATCAGCCGGGGCGGCACGCCTTTCCTCGACACCAACTACACCGTCTTCGGCGAGGTGATAGAGGGTATGGCCACCATCGACGACATAGAAAACTCTACGACCGATGGCAACGACCGTCCGACATCCAACGTGCGTATTCTCAAGGCCACCATCGTCCGCTGACGTTTCAAGACAGCCCTTTAGTCTTCAAGGACACAGGACAACGGAATGACTTTCACAACGTTCAGCTACAAACCATCCCTCTGTTTTGGCAGGGTAGGGGGGAGGTAGCGTATTTCGATGTCAAAGCCTCGCAATGCGCGACGTTATGATGTCTCAAAATCTATCTTGGTCGATTTTTGTAGGCACTTTGACGATTTGGCGCGAGGGTTGACTCGTCTCATGCGATTTGCCGTAGGTCGGCGATAGGGGATTATCGTCAATGTCGAGATAGACATCCTCATACTCGACGATGATGTCGGGGTCGATGACGATGGCTGCACTGATCAAATCCCAGACCAACTGGTTCGCCGACGGATTCCCCTCAAACAGTTGGTATGCGTAGTTGCGACGAAACATTTCCTTGATTGGTTCGGAATCAATGGAGTTATAGATTTCCATGAACTTCGGTTGTCTCATGTTTACAGTATTGCACACGTCGAGGCTCACGATAGTCTGTTTTGGGAACGGAGCCCTGACACATGTCGCCGCCGCCTCCGGGTCGTAAAGGAAATTCATTTCGGCGTAGGGTGTGGTGTTTCCTGAACAAAACATTGCGCCTCCCATGTAGATGATTTCCTTGGCTTTTTCCGCAATCTCTGGGTGTGCCACTATCGCCTTTGCTATGTTTGTGCAGGACCTATCGCAAGGATTGTTACCTGTCCAGGGGCGGACATAATCTGCTGGGCGATATACTCTGAGGCATTCAGGGAAGAAGGTTGGATTTCCGGCAGTTTTCCATACAGCTCCTCGTAAAAAGCCTTCCAATCACTCACTTCTGGATATGACACAGCCCCACGATATGATACATCTTCACTTGCATTCGCGTCAATTTCATTGTTGATGTCATCCAGCCGTCCCGGACGCATCGGGTACTGTGCTCCGGCTATGTAGGTCAGGTTCCGCCCGCCACACAGCTCGCCTATCCTGATGCCATAGGCCAACGCTTCCGAAGCCCACACATTGCCCGTTACTGTTGTCAGGCCTTTGACATCCACGTTTTCCGAGCCAAGAAGAATCATGGAATGTTTATTGGGTAATTCTCGCTGGTGTGGTTTATGTCAACTACCTGTCAGGATTGAATGATGATAATGTACGAAGATACTCATAGACATCAAGAAGTTGCGTGGCAGCCAGGCTGATAATATGCGCGTTGCCATCAGCGTCGGGCGTGAAGAAGGAATGTCCTTCATCGTCGATGGTGATTGTCCCGGATTCGGTGCAGTTGAATGTCTCTTCCCCCAATATGGCATGTAGCATGGTTATTACATCCCACCAGTACTGCCCGAGGTCTCCGGTCGCCCATTCGTCGTAACGTGAGTAAACCAGATACATCGGGTTGTCCGGTTGCCAGGCATAATCCGAAAGAACCTGATTATGGTTCGATGGGAAACAAAGGCCTCCCTCGATAGGGAAAACACACATCTTGCCGGGCCAGTTTTCGTACACTTTCTGCGCCAGTGGGATGTTGCCCGATACATTGTACTCCACATCGAGCAACTCTTCGCTGTAGCGTTGTTTTACTTTGGCGAAGCAACAGCCCATAATGTTCAGGCATTTCACCTTACGTCTGATGAGTTCCATACCGTCCAACGGGGAGTATTCATCCGGCTTGGAATCCATTAGGACACCCAGATTGGTGGCGAAACCTATGCACGATATCGTCACTGAATGGTCGGGCATTTCTCCAAGTATTTTCCTGTATAGCTTCGGACTTTCAAGTCTGTCTTCAATGGGTATGCCGGTACCTGAAAGAAGCGGACTTCCATCTTCTTTCAGTTCGTCGGCTATTTTGTAGTATGGCACGATTTCAAAGAACGATTCTTCGCCTTTGGTAATGCCGAGCGGAACATCGTCGGCATGATAATAATGAAGAATACCATCGTTGAATCGTTGTACGGCGTTCTTGCCCCTGCTGCCCATCAAGGCAAGCACCTTGCATCTCCCTAAACTTTGCAGCTTGAATGCCGCTTGCACTGCAAGTAGGTCGTCGGTACTATTGCCCATATCTGTGTCTATGATAAGGTTGACCACTTCGTCCTTTTGAATCGGAGATGGTTCCAGCTCGTTTTTCTGACA
>JAUNNV010000131.1 GCA_030531335.1 Bacteroidales bacterium | reverse complement strand
AATTTTTTTGAGCCCAGTATTTTTTCTTGCTTCGCGCACATCAGAATTGACTACCCAATGACCTTTCTGAAATTGATGATGATTGAATGTTACCTCGATTCAAGTGAACAGTGCGACAGAGGTGTAATTTACCCCTTACATATTTGCTGGGTGCCCTTTTTGTCATCTCATGTTTTTTATACAATTGTTGTGCGAAAACGAGTGCGGATTTCAGTTTTTCCACTACATTTGCACATTGGTCAGCATCCGCAGCAATGCGGAATGACGCAGAGCAACAATTGATTTATTATTGATTAAAAAAAACGACAATGAAAAAGTCCCTTCTCCCATGTATCGTGTCCATGCTGGCCCTGTCGGCCATGGCACAGGACATCCAACTCCCGTCGCCCGACCTTGGGCAACAGACCCTCACCGTAGTGGATGCCCTCAACACCCGCCACTCCGTGCGCTCGTTTGATGCCACGAAGTCTCTCATGCCCCAACAATTGAGCAATCTGTGCTGGGCTGCTTGCGGCATTACCCGAGGCGGCAATTTCCGCACAGCTCCCTCGGCTATGAATCGCCAGGAAATCCGTTTGTTCGCCTTCACTTGCGAAGGGGTATATGAGTACGAGGCCAAGGCCAACTTGTTGGTGCGGAAGGCCAGTGGCGACCAACGGCAGCTCATGGCCGGCAACTCACCCGACAGCGAGATGAAGCAGACATTCGTGATGGATGCCCCGATAGTGTTGCTGATGGTCATCGATTTCGAACGCTTTGGCGGCAATGATGGACGTGCCATGATGATGGGATGTGTGGATGCTGGCAACGTGAGCGAAAACATCAACCTCTACTGTCAGGCTGCTGGGTTGGCCACCGTTCCTCGTGCCACCCACGACGCAGCGGGCATCCGTCGGTTGCTTGGCCTCACTGAGAGGCAGCTTCCCATCATGAACAATCCTGTAGGTTATGCCAAGTAAGGCATTGGCAACCGACTTGTACCTTAATGGGGCTGACGTAGATGTGCAGACCAGTCTGAGGCGACTTGTCGCGACAGGATTACAATGTTTTTTGCTTCTCACCAAGAACGAGCGCATGTCATACGGACAACGTGGGTTCATTGGACGAATGGCCAGTGGGGTGAAAGTTTTTGGAAAATGCCCCTGTATTAATGTGAATGTTTTTGTGGTTTGTATTTTTGCATTAACTTTGCAGCCAAATTTTTGAGAATATCGTATATGCTAAAAAATCTGGTAATAGTAGAGTCGCCTGCAAAGGCCAAAACGATAGAGAAGTTCTTAGGTAGTGATTATAAAGTGTTGTCGAGCTACGGACATATCCGTGACTTGAAGAAAAACGAGTGCGGCATTGATATCCAGCACGATTTCCAACCCAATTATGAAATCCCGGAAGACAAGCAAAAGTTGGTCGATGAATTGAGGGAGAAGGCAAGGCAGGCCGAGACGGTGTGGCTGGCTTCCGATGAGGACCGCGAGGGAGAAGCCATTTCGTGGCACTTGTTTGAGGTGCTCGGACTGACGCCGGAGCATACACGGAGGATTGTGTTCCACGAAATCACAAAATCGGCCATCCTAAAGGCAATAGAACAGCCGCGCGAGATAGACAATAATCTGGTGAATGCGCAGCAGGCACGCCGTGTGCTCGACCGACTGGTGGGCTTTGAGCTTTCACCCGTGTTATGGAAGAAAGTGAAACCGGCTCTTTCGGCTGGACGAGTGCAGTCGGTGGCCGTCCGGCTGATCGTGGAGCGTGAACGAGAAGTCAAGAGTTTTGTCAGCGAGTCGGCGTATAGGGTCACCGCCATCTTTGTAACTTCCAACGGAACGGAACTGAAGGCAGAGCTTCCTTTGCGTTTCAAGACCTCTGATGAGGCCATGGGTTTCCTGGGCTTGTGTGCACAGTCCAGATTTGAGGTGGGCGACATTGTCACCCGTCCGCAGAAGAAATGTCCCGCTCCTCCTTTCACCACTTCCACCCTACAGCAGGAAGCCGCTCGCAAACTGGGCTTCTCGGTCACCCAAACCATGTCGGTGGCACAACATCTTTATGAGAGTGGTAGGATTACTTACATGCGTACCGACTCGGTCAACCTGTCGCAGTTGGCGTTGCACGCCTGTCGTGAGGTGATTGCGGAGAGAATGGGCGATGAATATGTCAAATCCCGTCAGTTCACCACCAAGTCGAAAGGCGCCCAAGAGGCTCATGAGGCAATCCGGCCTACCGACATGGCTCACGAGACGATTACGGGGACGGTTCCTGAGCGCCGGCTTTATGAACTGATTTGGAAGCGTACCATCGCTTCGCAGATGGCCGATGCCGAAGTGGAAAAAACAACGGTCACCATCGGCATGGACAACAGCAATGAAAGTTTCATCGCGAATGGTGAGGTTCTCGTCTTCGATGGATTTCTAAAGGTATATCGGGAATCGACCGACGATGAACAGGCATCGGATGATGACAGCCGACAACTCCCTGCACTTGTCGTGGGCGAAGTGTTGAAACGCGGTGAGACCATGGCAACCCAGCGATTCTCGCAAAGCCGTCCACGCTATAGTGAAGCCACATTGGTGAAGGAAATGGAGACATTAGGCATTGGCCGTCCATCAACGTATGCTCCGACAATCTCTACCATCCAGCAACGTGGATATGTGGAGAGGGGGAACAAGGATGGAATGAGCCGTGAGTATGAAATCATTGTTCTTGACTCCGAAGGAACGATTTCGAAAATGATGAAAACCGAGGATGTGGGCAAGGAAAAAAACCGATTGCTGCCTACCGACGTGGGAACGGTCGTGAATGATTTTCTGATGGAGAATTTCCCCGATGTGCTGAATTATAATTTCACGGCCGATGTCGAAAAGAAATTCGACGAAGTGGCCGATGGAAAGATTGAGTGGACAAATGTCATCAAGGACTTCTACAAGGATTTCGAGCCCATGGTGCAAACGGCTGCAAACAGCAAAAGCGAGCATCGTGTGGGCGAACGTCTTGTGGGACAAGACCCTGTCAGTGGGAAACCGCTATATGCCAAGATTGGGCGCTTCGGGCCTGTGCTGCAGCTTGGCGATGCCACCGACGAAGAGAAGCCTCGCTTTGCACAGATTCCCAAGGGCATGAGCATGGACGATATAACCCTTGCGCAAGCCCTCGACTCGTTCAAGCTGCCTCGGGTGGTGGGCTCCATGGGGGGCAACGACATAACGGTGGCAGCCGGACGTTTCGGACCGTATATACGTTTCAAGGATTTGATGGCATCGGTGCCCAAGGGTGTCAATCCGCTTACGGTGAACATGGATGAGGCCATCAGGATTCTGCAAGACCGTCAGGAAGCCATCGACAAGAAAACCATCAAGACGTTCTCTGCAAATCCCGACTTGCAAGTGCTGAATGGCCGCTATGGCGCGTACATCAGCTACCAGAAGCAAAACTACAAGATTCCCTCCGACAGGGTTCCGCAGGAACTTACCGAGGACGATTGCATGAAAATCGTGGAGGCGACACCCGTGAAGCCCAAAAGGGCTGTGAAAACGGTGAGAAAGACACGCACGACAAGCAAGAAATGACGCGGCTGTTTCTCATAGGCTACATGGGGGCGGGTAAGACCACGCTCGGAAAGGCCTATGCTCGGTTCCAGGGCTTGCAGTTCATTGACCTCGATAAATATCTTGAGGCACGTCGCCGCAAGTCGGTAAGTGCCATCTTCCACGACGAAGGAGAGAGTGGGTTCCGACGCACCGAGAGTTCATTGCTGCACGAAGTGGGCGAGTTTGAGGACGTGGTGGTCGCAACCGGGGGAGGCACTCCTTGTTTTTATGACAACATGGAGTACATGAACCGTCAGGGTACGACCGTCTTTCTCGACACATCGATGGATGTCCTTTTCCGTAGGCTCTCCGTGAGCCGCACATGCCGTCCCTTGCTCGATGGCATGGCCAATGACGAGCTCCGAAGATTCATGTCTCAGCAACTGCTTCAACGGTCACCGTCTTATAGGAAAGCCAAATTGACGTTCCGGGGCGATGAATTGGAGAATCGGGAACAAATAACACGTTCAGTGGAACTTTTACATCAGTTATTACAAAATGGATAAACTTACAATCATAAAGGTAGGAGGCAAAATA
Source organism: Bacteroidales bacterium (assembly GCA_030531335.1). Taxonomy (GTDB): domain Bacteria; phylum Bacteroidota; class Bacteroidia; order Bacteroidales; family Bacteroidaceae; genus DCGR01. Next base: position 2,047 of record JAUNNV010000131.1, on the reverse strand, counting down.
GTAGAGGAAGAACAGTCGTTGCAACGCTTGCTCGGTCGTTTCACCCACATTGATGGCAATAAGTTGCTTGTCCACGGAGGCGGTCGTACGGCAACGGCGCTGGCCACACGATTGGGCATCGAGAGCCGTATGGTGAATGGTCGTCGCATTACCGATGCCGATACACTTCGTGTGGTCACGATGGTATATGCGGGTCTTGTGAACAAAAACATAGTGGCCCGCTTGCAGACTCTTGGCATCAATGCGTTGGGGCTGACCGGTGCCGATATGGATGTGATTCGTTCGACACGCCGACCAGTAGGCGATGTGGATTATGGATTCGTGGGTGATGTCGCCCGTGTCGATGCCTCGATGCTCGCCCTGCTTATCCGTCGGGGCGTGGTGCCGGTCATGGCACCCCTCACCCACGATGGCGCGGGCTCGTTGCTCAACACCAATGCCGATACCATAGCCGGAGAGGTGGCTAAGGCATTGGCTGCGCATTTCGATGTCACTCTTACTTATTGCTTCGAGAAGCCGGGTGTGTTGCTTCGCGAGGATGACGACAGCAGTGTCATTCCCAGGCTGGACAAAACACAGTTTATCGACTACGTGGAGCAGGGCATCATACAAGGGGGCATGATTCCTAAACTGCAGAATGCCTTTTCGGCCATCGAGGCCGGTGTGGGTAGTGTCGTCATTTGCAGTGCCGACAACATCGGACAGGGTACCGTGATAGGTGCATAGGTGGAGTGTATTCGACAGCTTCTAAAAGACCAACTTGAGGAATATGGAAAAAGTGAGAATCACAGCCATGCGCAAGGCGAAGTACGACGACCTTATGGCGAAGTACGAGAATCCTATGGAGCACACTTGCAATGTTGGCGTGGGGCAGTCGTGGGTCAGCATTGACGGGCAATGCCCTGACGGCCTGTGTCCGGAGGCGTGGAAAATCATGAGGGATTTTGTCGAAACATTGGCAAAAGGTGGCGGCGATTTCTTCGATGGCTGGATGAGGAATCCCCACAGCGCGATGATCAGTTGTAATGATGGCTTTCGCCCCGTGAGCTTTTACATTGAGACAATGGAATAGTTTGGTGTCGTGAGCTTAGGATCCGCAGGAAATGCTTGTGAACGCCGTGCTATTACTACTTGCACCATGGGAACACCCCCTGAAGAGTAGGGTGGGTGCCTTCACCCCACAGGGTGGCGGCAATGTGTACCGAATAGAATCCGACGAATACCGCATAAGAAAAGAAGGAAAAGGCAAAAAAAAAGAAATCTATTTTGCAACTTTGGAAAAAAGGATGTAAATTTGCAGCCCCAAAGCGTATTTTTAATAGAAACATAAAATAGTAAGAAAATGAAAAGAACATTCCAACCCTCTAACCGTAAGAGAAACAACAAGCACGGTTTCCGTGAAAGAATGGCTACTGCCAATGGTCGTCGTGTGTTGGCAAGTCGTCGTGCAAAAGGTCGCAAGAAACTCACCGTTTCGGATGAGGTTCACGGCAAGGACTAAGAATTCCTTGAGCAAAATTAAGATAAGGGGCTTTTTTGAAAGTCCCTTTTTCATTATGCGACATTAGACAAATGGAGGAAATCCAGTATGGCGGCATTCATCCCGCTTTTGAATGCCGCCAATGGCATGACAGATTCACGGACGAGGTTAGGCGGATAGGAAAAATAGCGCCTACGCAAAATGCGTAGGCGCCGAATCCTTCAGCCTTGCTTCGGGCAGGCTTTACTTGTGAGGATTCCGAATCACCTGAAGTCGGTGTGTGGGCATGTTCTTTCTCCATGATCAGATTGGTTGTCCGACGATGGTGAAACGTGCGAACTTGAGTAGGAGTTGCTTGGTGCCTGCATTGCGGAAGGCAACGGTCACCTTGCAGTTGTCGCCACTTCCCTCGATGTGGATTATTTCGCCTACCCCGAATCGGTTGTGCTCAATCTGTACCCCCACACGTATGTTTTCATCGGTTGGTGATGCCGCGCTTGGTGGCGTGGCGTTCGGTTGGATGCGCTGAAGCCTGCGTGGCTTGTCGGTGGGTTCGGATTGGGATGA
>JAUNNV010000130.1 GCA_030531335.1 Bacteroidales bacterium | reverse complement strand
TCCATGGTGTTTCGCCCTTTTCGGTATGGTTTATGGATACGACATCCTATCGGTTCGCTCTCGACATCCGATGGCAGTTCAGTGCATATAGCATGATGAACAGGAAGCACAACAATGGCAACACGAACGAAACCCTAACAGACGAAAGCACTTCGCCAAACCAGTTGGCCTTGTCGATAAGCAATCCTTGCAGCGGAGGTAGAATGGAGCCACCGCCAATGGCAAGGATCAATCCGGCCGAGCCCAACTTGGCATCGTCGCCCAATCCGTTGAGGGCAATGCCGTAGATGGTGGGGAACATGAGCGACATGCAAGCCGAAATGGCCACCAGCGAGTAAAGACCCACGATGCCGTGGATGAAGATGGCACCCAGGGTGAACACAATGCCGCCACAAGCCAGACATGCCAGCAACACACTTGGCTTGAAGAACTTCAGCAGGTAGGTGCAGATGAACCGGCACGACACGAATATGGCCATGGCCACCATGTTGTAGCCTTGTGCCTCGGCTTTCGACATGCCCAACTCCAATTCGGCATATTGGATGATGAATGTCCAAACCATAATCTGTACACCCACATAGAAGGTTTGTGCCAGCACGGAGGTGATGTAGCGCTTGCTGCCCAGCAGCCGCTTGAATGTGGCCTTGTTGGAGTTCTCGGGGGCGGATGCGTCGGCCTTTTGCTCCTTAGGCAGTCGCGAAAGAAGGAACACGACGAAGAACGCCAACACCACTATGCCTAACAATATGTAGGGTCCGCTCACCACATCGAGATCGGCGCTCTGAATGGTTTCCAACGCTTTCGTGTCGGTGTCGCGCAATGCAAGCCGGTCGGCCTCGGTGGCCGGATTGAGCTTGGCCAGGATGAACTCCTTGGCCACCAACATGCCTGTGAGCGAGCCTATCGGGTTGAAAGCCTGCGAAACGTTCAGGCGGCGTGTGGCTGTGGCTTCCGGCCCCATGGAGAGTATGAAGGGGTTGGAAGTGGTTTCGAGAAACGACAAACCACACGTCATGATGAAGTACGCCACCAGAAAAGCCCAGAACGCCATGGCGTTTCCTGCCGGGATGAACAGGAAACAGCCTATGGCATACAAGCCCAAACCCACGAGGATGCCCGTCTTGTAGCTGTATCGCTTGATGAACATGGCGGCCGGAATGGCCATGAGGCAATAGCCGCCATAGAAGGCGAACTGCACCAACGAGCTTTCGAAATTGGAAATGAGCAGGATGTTCTTGAAAGCCGCCACCATGGGGTTCGTAATGTCGTTGGCAAATCCCCACAGGGCAAACAACGATGTGACCAGTATGAAGGGGAACAGCAACGTTGTCGGAATGACTTTGACCTTGTCTTTCATCGTGGATTATCTTACAACCTTATACATGGGTCCGTAATTGGCGCAAGCGCGGTAGTCGGCACCTTCCTTGTCCATGCCGAATGCGTTCCATGCAGCCGGGCGGAAGATGTCCTCGGTCGGAACATTGTGCATGCACACGGGGATGCGCAGCATCGAACACAATGTAATCAGGTCGGCACCGATGTGGCCATACGAAATGGCTCCATGGTTGGCTCCCCAGTTGTTCATCACCGAGTAGGCATTCTCAAATGCACTTCCCTTCACTCCGTTGCAACGTGGGGTGAACCATGTGCAGGGCCATGTGGGGTTGGTGCGTTCCATCAGTATGTCGGTGACGTTGTCGGGCAGGTTCACCGTCCAGCCTTCGGCAATCTGCAGCACGGGGCCAAGGCCTCTCACCAGGTTCAGACGAATCATGGTGGCGGGCATCTCGGCACGAGTGACGTAATGGCTTGAGAAGCCGCCGCCACGGAAGTTGTCGAAACCAGCCTCGCACCATACGGTGGCCTTGGTCATCTTTTCGATGTCCTCATCGGTCACTTCCCACCATTTCTTCATGATGGGCTCGCCGTTCTCGTCGCGACATTCGCCGCACGCATCGAGGCAGGCCGCACCTGAGTTGAGCAGGTGGATGATGCCGCCATTGGCCAATGCCTTTCCGTTGAGGTCGTAGCCAGTGACACGTTTCGTGGCTTCGGGCGACCAGAACGTGCGCACATCGGCGAATATTTGTCCGCGACCGGTCAGCAAGCGCATGAAGAGCATGCCCAGTCCGTTCAGCACATCATTCTCGGTGGCCAGCGTATAGGGTTCGCGAGCACCCGCATAGTCGAAGGTTGACGACAGGAATGCCTCGGGATAGTCGCAGTTGGGCCAGTGGTCGGTCCACTGACGCTGTCCCTGGAAACCTCCGGCAATGGCATTGTGGCCGAAACGCTCCTCATCGAAAATGTCGGGCAATTTCGGATTGCCGCGCATCAGGTCCTTGATGATGATATACATCTTCACGGTGAATTCCCATTGCTTCTCCTTTTGTTCGGGGGTGAACTTCACGCGCTCAGGATTGTCGTCGCGACCTTCCTTGCAGTGTGCCTTGGTCCATGCCAACGCTTTCTGATATTCTTCCTCATCGTAGATGCCTTCTTCCATGCGGCGCAGCACTTCCACCTCATCTACCGACTCCACGCGCAGGCCCAGGTATTCCTCCATGAACGACTGGTCGATGATAGAGCCGCCGATGCCCATACATTGCGAGCCAATCTGTAGGTAGCTCTTGCCACGCATCTGGGCTACGGCTATGGCGGCACGTCCGAAACGCAGCAGTTTTTCCTGTACGTCGGCCGGAATCTGGGTCACTTGTTCGCGATCCTGCACCTCATGTCCGTAAATGCCGAAAGCGGGCAATCCTTTTTGTGCGTAGGTAGCCAGCACCGATGCCAAATAAACGGCGCCCGGACGCTCTGTGCCATTGAATCCCCATACACCCTTGATGGTAGTTGGATCCATGTCCATGGTTTCGGAGCCGTAGCACCAGCATGGAGTCACCGAAAGGGTGACGGCCACATTCTCGCGCTTGAACTTGTCGGCACATGCCGCCGATTCGGGCACACGGCCAATCGATGAATCGGCAATGACCACCTGTACGGGTGTGCCGTCGGAGTAGAACAGGTTCTTTTCAAACAGTTCCTTGGCTGCTACGGCCATGGCCATTACTTGATCTTCCAAAGAGTCTCTCAGTTTCAGAGGTCCCTGTCGTCCGTCGATGATAGGACGGATACCAATTTTCGGATAATTCTTTTCCATGATGTTTTCAATAAATAATGGTTGATTCTATATGTTTTGATTTCCTACGTTCTTTCTTTTTCTCTTGCCGGTCAGGACTGTCAGCAGCAAGCCTGTCAGGAATATGGCAAGTGTGCCGAACACGATGCTAAGGTTTTCGTGGATGTGTGGATTGTCGAGCCCGACATACTTCCATGCCGAAATCCATCCGATCACCACCACACCACATGCCACCGCAATGATGGCTTCCGTCTGCTTCGTTCGTCGCGACAGGTAGCCCAGCAAAAACAGTCCCAACATTCCGCCGCTGAATACGCTCGACAGTTTCCACCACGCATCGATGATGTTCTCCACGCTCAGCATGGCCAATGCCACGACGATGCCCAACAGGCCAGTTGCCGCGCTCGACACCTTCAGCACCCACAGCCCCTCGCGGTCGGAGCAATGCTTGCGCAGGGGCTTGTAGTAGTCGGTCAGTATGATTGTCGAGGAACTGGTGATGCTTGTGGCCACGGTGCTCATGCCCGCCGCGAAGATGCTTGCCACCAGCAAGCCTGTGAGCCCTACGGGCAGTGCGTTCACGATGAAGTATGGAAACACGTAGTCGGGCTTTTGAGCCATGTCGGCACTGATGTCGCCTGTATGTACTTGGTAATATGCCCACAATGCGGTGCCAATCATGAAGAACACGAGGTTCACAGGGATGGTGAGATAGCCTCCGAACAGTGCCGAGAACTTAGCTTCCTTGAGGCTTTTGGCCGCATGGTAGCGCTGCACGTAGTTTTGGTCGATGCCATAGTTTTGCAGATTGATGAAGACACCGTATATCAGGCACACCCAGAAGGTGCTTTCGCCCATGCTGGATCCCATGTCGCCAAGACTGAACTTCCCGGCATCCCAACCCATTCGGACTGTTTGTGCCGGGCCATCGGGCATGGAGCACAACAACACGATCAGGCACACCAACGCACCGCCTATCAGCACAATGCCCTGCACGGCTTCCGTCCAGATGGCGGCTTTCAGTCCACCCAACACGGCATAGGCAATGATGGCCATGCTCGTGACGACAATGACCAGTTGGATGTTCCATCCCATCAGCACATACATGGGCAATGCCAACAAGTAGAGGATGCTGCCCATGCGGGCTATCTGCGTGAGCAGATAGCATGAGCTGGCATAGATGCGGGCCCAAGCACCGAAGCGTTCCTCCAGAAACGTGTATGCCGACACGCTGCCTTGGCTGCGGTAGAAAGGCACGAAATGTCGGGCCGCGAAGTAGGAGGCAATGGGTATGGAAAGGCTGAACACAAAGGCATTCCAGTCGGCTGCAAAGGCCTTTCCCGGATAGCCCAGGTAGCTGATGCTGCTGATGTAGGTGGCAAAGATGCTCATGCCAACCACCCAGCCGGGAAACGCCCGCCCGCCTGCCGTATAGGCATCGGCCGTGGATTGCTTACGCCAAAAGGAGCATCCGAAAACTACAATTCCGCCCGTGAACAACAAGAATACGATTAAATCGACGATGTGCATGTGTGGCTTTTCCTTTGTGGGTTATTCCATTGTTCTTATTAAAATCCTTTGTTTCAGTCGGGCAAAGATACAAATTAAATGTTACATTCGCGCAATAAAACGCATCAATTGCTTTTTTTCGCAAAAAGACACGGCACGACTTCCACTTTCCTGATAATGAGAGAATCGGAGAGGGTGGGTTGGGGGAGAGGTCTCTTCTCGTTGTTTCAAATAATCGATTCCTCATCTTGATGAATCGAAATAAAATGTTACTTTTGCAACAAGAAAGAAGCGACTGTGAAGAATTGTTTGATTGATAAAAAGTAAAACTATGAGGAAACTGTTTTTATTTATTATGTGGGTGGTGTCGGCGTTGACATCGGCATGTGCGAAGGACGTAAATGACGCGACAAACGAGAACGGCATGTATGTGATGGTAAGCAATTATGTGAAGTCGGATGGAACGGAGGATGTGGCTGATGCCATTCAGAAACTGATTGACGACAACCCAAACCGTACACTGTATTTCTCGGATGGCACTTATTTACTGTCGCATCCGTTGCTGACCCCTGCCGACCCTACCAAGTCGGTGCACCTGGTATTGGCCAACTATGCTGTGCTGAAGGCTACCAAACAATGGAAGGAGGGTGCCTTGGTGCAACTCGGTGGCAAGTACCCTTTCAACACGACGGATGTGAATGGAAGCAACTATGGCATTGAGGGAGGTGTTTTCGATGGCAATGGCGTGGCCGATGGCATCTACATAGAGAGTGGACGCGAGACCCGCATCAACCATGTGTCGATCAAGCACACACAGGTGGGATTGTACATTAAGTATGGAGCCAACAGCGGATCGTCGGACTCCGACATCGTGGATGTAAACATTGTCGGCAACAACACGAAGACATCCATCGGCCTGTTGGTGGAAGGTTATGACAACACTTTCACAAACATGCGCATTGCATCGGTGAATGTGGGTGTGTGGTGCAAGTCGGGTGGCAACAGTTTCAAGAACATCCATCCGCTTTTCCGCGCCGGTGAGAACCAGGATTACAACACGAGTCGCGGTTTCGTGGTGGAGGCAAGCAATTGCCTGTTCGACTATTGCTATAGCGACCAATTTGCCACGGCTTTCAAGTTGAGCAAGAATGTGTATGCTCAATTCGTGGCTTGCTGGGCTTTCTGGTGGAATGGGAAAGTGCCTTTCCAAACCGCTATCGAGTGCGATGGGCCGTTGGAATCGTATTTTACCGACATGTTCTTGGGATTCAAGAAGGAATGTGCCACGCGGACATTGTTGAAGGCCGCACTTGGTGGCAAGGGGTGTATCAGTAACACGAGAATGCCTGACCTCGAATTTACTTCCGATGATGTGAGTGCATCGTATGTGAAATAGTTTTTGGGATTATGGACAAGTATGGGGGCCGGTTCTTTGAACCGGCCCCCATACTTGTCGTGGTTTATACGCCCTTCTTGGAGCGGATGATTTGCTGTGCTGCCGTGAAGTTGCCTACGGGTTGGTAGTCCTTCAGCGGAACCATTTTCTCAT
>JAUNNV010000129.1 GCA_030531335.1 Bacteroidales bacterium | reverse complement strand
CCATTGACCATTTACCATGAACGTAATAGACAGATTCCTGAAGTATGTGAGTTTTGACACTCAAAGCGACGAGAACAGCAACACGACACCCAGTTCCTCCAAGCAAATGATATTTGCCAGATACCTGAAGGATGAGCTCACAATGCTTGGCTTGGAGGAAATCGAACTTGATGAAAACGGTTATCTTTATGCCACTCTGCCCGCCAATACGAGCCGCACGATACCGACCATTGGATTCATTGCCCACATGGACACCAGTCCCGACTGTAGCGGTGCCAATGTGGAACCCCGTATCGTGAAGAACTATGATGGCAAGGATATTGTGCTGTGTGCCGAGGAGGGTGTGACACTGTCGCCGCAGAAGTTCCCGGAACTGCTATCTCATCAAGGCGAGGACTTGATTGTCACTAATGGGAAAACACTGTTGGGAGCCGACGACAAGGCGGGTATTGCCGAAATCGTGGGTGCCATGGCCTATCTCATGGCGCATCCCGAAGTTGAGCATGGGAAAATCCGCGTAGGTTTCAATCCCGACGAAGAGATAGGTATGGGCGCACACAAATTCGATGTGGAGAAATTCGGATGTGAGTGGGCCTACACCATGGATGGAGGTGAAGTTGGAGAACTTGAATTCGAGAATTTCAACGCCGCCGGCTGCAAGGTGCATGTGAGCGGTCGCAACGTACACCCTGGCTACGCCAAGGGCAAGATGACGAACTCCATGAAGGTGGCGGCAGAGTTCATGCAACTCATTCCTGCCAACGAGACCCCAGAGACAACGGAAGGTTATGAGGGTTTCTTCCATCTGACAAACATAGAGGGCGATGTGGAGCAAACGACTCTCAGCTACATCATTCGCGACCACGACCGCAACATCTTCGAGCAGCGCAAGCAACGTATGCAGACATTTGCCGACACAGTGAACCAACGACACGGAGAAGAACTCGTGACCCTGGAATTGCGCGATCAGTACTACAACATGAGGGAGAAAATAGAACCCGTGATGCACATCATCGACATAGCCAAGCAGGCCATCAAGGAATGTGGTGTCGAACCTTTGGTGAGAGCCATCAGAGGCGGAACGGACGGCGCACAGCTCTCGTTCAAAGGGCTTCCTTGTCCGAACATATTTGCCGGAGGACTCAACTTCCATGGGAGATATGAGTTTGTGCCGGTGCAATCGATAGAGAAAGCCATGGCCGTAGTGGTGAAAATCGTGGAAATCACGGCACAGCAATGACAGGCCAACAACATCCAACGAACAACAAATTAAGAAAAACATAGAATTATGAAGACTACGCCATTCACCGAGAAGCATATTGCATTGGGTGCGAAAATGCACGAATTTGCGGGTTACAACATGCCTATTGAGTACTCTGGAATCATTGACGAACATACGACGGTGGTCAACAGTGTGGGAGTGTTCGACGTGTCGCACATGGGTGAGTTTTGGGTAAAGGGTCCACATGCCCTCTCGTTCCTACAAAGTGTCACCTCCAACGACGTGTCGATTCTTCCTTTGGGCAAGGCACAATACACCTGTTTCCCAAACGAGCAAGGAGGCATCGTAGATGACTTGATTGTGTATCACTACGAAGACGAAAAGTATCTGTTGGTGGTCAACGCAGCCAATATCGACAAAGACTGGAACTGGTGCGTGAGTCATAACAGTGTAGGTGCCGAATTGCAAAACTCCAGCGACAACATGGCACAACTTGCCATCCAAGGCCCCAAGGCCAAGGAGGTGTTGCAGACGCTTACCAGCGTGAATTTGAATGAAATCCCATACTATGCCTTCAAGACGGGCGACTTTGCCGGCGAAAAGGAGGTCATCATTTCGAACACAGGATATACTGGTGCGGGAGGTTTCGAGATATATTTCTACCCTGAGGCAGCCGACAGAATCTGGAATGCCATTTTCGAGGCAGGCAAGTGTGTCGGCATCAAACCCATCGGCCTTGGGGCTCGCGACACATTGCGCTTGGAAATGGGCTTTTGTCTGTACGGCAACGACCTGAGCGATACGACATCGCCACTCGAAGCCGGACTGGGCTGGATAACCAAATTCGCTGAGGGGAAGAATTTTACGGCTCGTGCCATTTTGGAGAAGCAGAAGGCAGAAGGAATACAGCGGAAATTGGTGGGATTCGAGATGATTGACCGGGGTGTGCCACGGCATGGCTACAACATCGAGAATGCCGAGGGAGAAGTGATTGGCGAGGTGACTTCCGGAACCATGTCGCCTTGTCGGAAAATAGGAATAGGCATGGGATACGTAAAACGCGCATACATGACCGTAGGCAGCGAAATTTACCTCGACGTGAGAGGACGCAAGCTGAAGGCTGTCGTAGTGAAACCTCCTTTCAGGAAATAAACATGAAAGCTTATGGATCCTCTTATCAGTGACCTTGCGCTCATATTGATTTGTGCGGGAGTCATGACCCTCATATTCAAGCGTCTCAAGCAGCCGCTTGTGTTGGGGTATATTGTTGCTGGATTCATAGCCAGTCCACACTTCGGATGGATACCCTCGGTCATCAACACGGACACCATCCGGGTGTGGAGTGATATTGGAGTGATATTCCTGCTGTTCGCGCTCGGATTGGAATTCAGTTTCAAGAAGATAGCAAGGATAGGGGGAACGGCTGTCATGGCGGCAGTCAGCATTATTTTCTGCATGATAATGGTCGGCATATTTGTAGGCTGGTGTTTTGGCTGGCAACAAATGGACTGCATCTATTTGGGCGGAATGCTCGCCATGTCATCGACAACCATCATCTACAAGGCATACGACGACATGGGCTTGCGGCAGCAACATTTTGCCGGTTTGGTGCTTGGCATACTGATTATCGAGGATGTCTTGGCCATCGTGCTGATGGTGATGCTTTCGACCATAGCCGTGAGCCAGAAATTCGAGGGGGCGGAAATGGCTCTCAGCATCCTGAAACTTGTTTTCTTCCTGACACTATGGATTGTTGCGGGTGTCTTCCTGATTCCATCATTCTTGAAGCGTGTCAAGCGGTTCATGGGGGCGGAAACCTTGCTCATTGTGTCGTTGGCGCTTTGCTTTGGCATGGTTGTATGCGCCCATGCAGTGGATTTCTCGCCCGCCTTCGGCGCTTTCATCATGGGTTCGGTGCTGGCTGAGACAAACGAGGTCGAAAACATCCACAGGCTTGTCGAGCCGGTGAAGAACCTGTTTGGCGCCATCTTCTTCGTGTCGGTTGGCATGATGGTCGATCCTCAAATGATAGTGCAATACATTGTGCCCATTGTTTCCATCACCTTAGCCATACTGTTAGGACAAACCATATTTGGCAGCACAAGCATATTGCTGTCGGGACAACCCCTAAAGGTGGCCATGCGGTGTGGGTTCAGCTTGACCCAGATAGGGGAATTTGCCTTCATCATTGCCTCGTTGGGAGTTTCGCTTGGTGTCACGAGCGATTTCCTTTACCCGGTGGTCGTAGCGGTGTCGGTGTTTACTACTTTCCTGACCCCCTACATGATACGGCTGGCCGTGCCTGCTTATGAAGCCGTCAACAAGTGCCTGCCACATTCTTGGCAAAACATCTTGAACCATTATACTTCCAGTGTACAACCCATCAACAACGACAATCTTTGGAAAAAATATATCCTTTCGTCGGTAAAGGTGCTGGGCGTATATGCGGTGGTGTGTTATGCCATATTGCTCATATTCGTTTATTTTGTGTATCCCATTATTGAAGCTTTCCTGCCTCAAACTTGGGCCAAGCTGTTGGAAATGGTATTGACGCTTCTTTGTTTGGCTCCGTTTGTCCGGGCTCTGGTGGCAAGGAAATACGGCAAGGAGTTTCATCAACTATGGGCGGACAAGCGGACAAACCATGCGCCATTGGTTTGCATGAGTCTCTTTAGAATCACCTTCGCATCGCTCGTCGTGTCGTATGTATTCATCGAAATCTACAAGAGTTCCATCGTGTTTGCCTTCATGCTTTCGCTGCCCATCGTTTTGTTCATCTTGATTTCACGAAGGTTGAAACGCCAGTCGATTGCAATTGAAAAAAGATTCATTGCAAATTGGAACGGAACGGACAACAATCCTGTAGAACGAGAGGAACCCGAATATGCCACTTCGCTCCTTCCACACGACATCCATCTGAGCATTGTCGAGATACCCGTGAATTCGGCATGGGCAGGCAAGACCCTCAAGGAACTGAACGTTGGCACTGAATATGGAGTGCATATCGCCTCAATCCTTCGTGGCCCACATCGGATAAACATACCCGGTGGGGCCGACTTCATCTTGCCCAACGACAGCCTACAGGTCATTGGCTCTGACGAACAACTGATGCGGTTTGCTGGTGATGTGTCGGGCAAGCTCATGGAGGACGATGAGCACGAGGAAATGAAACTGAAACACCTCGTAATTGACGAAGGTTCTCCATTGGTGGGTATGACCATCAGAAACAGTGCGTTTCGCGATGAGTTCCAATGTCTGGTCGTTGGTGTGGAACGAGAGGCCGGCATCCTGCAGCATCCCCACCCCGACATGCCATTCAAGGTGGGCGACATCGTGTGGCTGGTGGGTGAAGAACACCATATTCTGAGAATGACAGCAAAAAACCATTAATAACACATAAAACCGAGAGAATTATGAAATCCGACCCAAAGACATGTCTGTATTGCCAAAACACTTTCCAAAATCTGATGATTGAGGTTGCCACCTTGCGTGTGTCGAGAGTATTCCTCTTCAAGGAACAAACTTACCATGGACGCTGCGTAGTGACATACAAGGATCATGTGAGCGACTTGAACGAATTGAGCGATGATGATCGCAACGCATTCATGGCCGATGTGGTGCAGGTGACCCGTGCCATGCAGAAAGCCTTCAATCCAGAGAAAATCAATTATGGTGCCTATAGCGACAAGCTGCAGCACCTGCATTTCCACCTTGCGCCAAAATATGTTGACGGACCGGATTTTGGCGGTGTATTCCAAATGAATCCAGGGAAAACATATCTCACCGATGAGGAATACCAACAGATGGTGGGCGAGTTGAAAAAGAATCTTTGATCAAACCTATCATAAACCTTACACCTAAACTCTACAAAAATGAAAAACCTACAAGTCAGAAAACTTTTGTTCGCCAGCTTGTTGACAACCAGCATGGTGGGCTTTGCGCAAACACCGTTCAATGGTCTCGACATGAGCCTAAGCAACTTGTCGCGAGTGTCGAAAGCCGAGACTCGATCCATCAGTGCCGAAAACTTCACAGGAGAAAAAGGAAAAGGCGGCATGGCCACGCCTTCGGATCCTATCCGACGCAACGAGAACAACGCTTCATGGGCGGCACGCGACCTTGGACAGACTTGGAAAGTGAATCCCTACGTGAAAATCGCGGCGGGAGAAACCCTGACAATAGCCGAAATGGAAGGCCCCGGGGCCGTGCAACACATTTGGATGACTCCGAACATGGGGAGCAATTGGCGTTGGACCATTGTCCGCATCTATTGGGACGATGAGAAGACTCCATCGGTAGAGTGTCCCATCGGCGACTTCTTTTGCATGGGATGGAACGAGTACGCCCCGCTCAATTCCTTGGCTGTATGCGTAAACCCAGGGCGGGCGTTCAATTGCTATTGGTCGATGCCTTTCCGTAAGAAATGTAAAATCACCATTGAGAACATCGACCCCAAGGCCGAGCTCACATTGTACTATCAAGTTGACTACACATTGACGGACGTTCCTGAGGATGCGGCTTATTTCCATGCCCAGTTCCGTCGCACACGCTACAACGAGTCGTCGGATTTCACCATACTCGATGGAGTGAAAGGTCAGGGGCAATATGTAGGCGTTTATCTGGCTTGGGGTGTACACAATGTAGGCTGGTGGGGCGAAGGCGAGACCAAGTTCTTCATCGATGGCGACACCAAATTCCCAACCATCTGCCATACGGGTTTGGAGGATTACTTCTGCGGCTCATACAATTTCGATGTAAAAGGACAGTACAAGGAGTTCACAAGCCCCTACTCAGGGTTGTGTCAGGTGATTCGTCCGGATGGTACATACCAGTCGCAGCAACGATTCGGATTGTATAGGTGGCATATCCAGGATCCTATACGCTTCAAGAAGTCGCTTAGGCTGACCATCCAAGACCTTGGCTGGCACTACGATGGTAGATATCTGGCACAACATTCGGACATTGCTTCCACAGCATTCTGGTATCAAATGGAGCCTCATGCAACATTTCCCCAACTACCTTCATGGGAGGCTTTGGAATGTAACTGACCTA
>JAUNNV010000128.1 GCA_030531335.1 Bacteroidales bacterium | reverse complement strand
AATCGGGCTGGCATTGTTGGACGCTCCCGGAGTCGCCCGCGACGTCCAGCCAAAAGTGGCATCACCATCGGTCTGCCTCATCCACGAGCAGCGGGAGATACATTTCGGATAACAGACGGCGTCGACCACATGCCCTTTCGAGTCGAGCAATTCCAGCAGTCCTCCATCTGCATCGAGCTTGAAGGGGATCTGCGTCCCTGCGTAGGAGCCATAGTAGCCATCACTGCTGTTGTGGTCAAACCACAGCACAGCATAGCCCAGGGGTGCCACCGTGCCATGTCCCGTAGTAAGCTTCGATTGCTTCACCTTGCCCTCTGCATCGGTGTGTCTCAGGAAATAGTTGTTCAGGCTCAGAACATCCGACGTGGGATTGTACACTTCCACCCATCCTCCATAGTTGTACGAAGGATCGACAAACAGATCCACATTGGCAACCATAATCTCATTGATGCACAACGACTGTGCCTGTACACCTATCGTCGCCTGGACGGTCATGACGAAGAATGCCGTCAGATACAGCACCACCCACCGCCGAGCGCCAAAGCCTCGTAACCCTACGTCGGCAGATTGCCGATCATATAACCTTTCCATCACAATATATCTGTCTTCGCGCAGAGATAGAAAAGACATTCTCAGCGTCCAAACTATAGATATTAATTCTTATTATCATTCACTTTATCCTCCTCTTCACTATCACCTCGTTTTCAAATCATTATTCACTATTATGACGAACATACCCCCAAAAAAGTGTACAAGAGTGAAGTGAGTTTTCCCCAAAAAGAGGCCCACGCATCACGCGCAAGCCTCTTCAAATAACAATTTAAATTAACAAATTATCTTACCACCATTTTCCGGCCATTCTGGATGTAGATGCCGGGAGTGGGATGGGATGTCGGACGACCTTGGAGGTCGTAGAACGGGGATTCGGCGCTCAGACGAAGAGCGGGGATGCCGGTGAGGTAGTCGTATGCCGTGGACTGGTAGACGAGTGTGCTTCCTCTCCAGCAGCGCAGCAGATAGGAGACGGTGTGCTCCTCGCTGAAGGGGCGCTGGACAGGGAGATACTCGTCCTTGCTGACGCCGATGCCCTCAATGAGGTCGTAGCTCCACGGGGTGGTGTCGCCGGCAAAGGCGGCACTGCAATCCAGACCAGTGTCGATGCCGATCCTGCGGTAGTCGTAGCCTTGGTTCTGGATCATGTCGGTGAAGACGACGCAAGACTCGTCAGCCAACTTGTCGCCCCCCTGCAGGCCAAAGTCAAACAGCACCTCGGGAGTCTCGTCGGCATTCACGACATATACCTTGCGGCCCTCCTCGAACAGTGTCAGCTCCGTTCCCTTCTCGGGCGAATAGACTTGCTTGCAGTGTCGCCCGGCAATGAGGACGTCGCCCTTCACCTGTATGGTATAGGTATGGAGGCTGTCGGGCTCCGACGACGATACCTCGAGGCACTCCCATACGGTGCCCGTCTGCAGCATCTCGTCGTAAGGTATCTCCACATCCTGCTCACCGTCCTCGCCCCTCCTGTGGATGGCCTTCTTGCCACCCTTCGTGGTGAAGATGACATGGCTGATGTTCGTCGGCTTGGGCTCACCCTTCTTTTCAGTAGCCGCAGACTGCATGAAGAGTTCCATAGGTCCTCCTATAAAGCCATATCCATAGATGATGTCTTTCCATGCAGGCAGACAGTGCTTGTCGCCACCCTTCAGCATGTAGTAGTCCAGTGTGCCGGCATTCCAGTCGATGCGTTCCTCCACGACCTCTCCGCCCAGAACGCCGTAGCGTACCGTACCGCCATATTCGTAAGGCTTGCGGAAATCGTAGAGCAGACATTCTTCGTCGATGGTTCCGTCAGCCAGCAGAGGACGGACGTAGATCAGAGTATCATGGTCGTTGCGGATATAGCCCTGCACCTCGGCATCAGATGTCACTCCATCCTCAAAGACGGTCTTCTCCAATGCCAGATAGCCATCCTCGGCCTGCCGCAGGTAATAGGTCACCCTCTCAACTTCCACACTTGAGCCCTCGTCTGACACCGAATCGTAGTAGACGACATCCCACTGCGAGCCATCAGCCCAGATGCTGGAGTCGGACTGTCGGGCAACGTAGAACGTGTCGCAGACTGCAACACGGTTTTGTCCTCTGCCTTCTACCATAATGGAATACTCGTCTAACGGGCAAGGCGACAGATAGAAATCAACGTGATACCGAGCCGCTGACATATCGCGCGAATTCTTGAGCTTGACGCGACATTGAATAAGTTCTCCATTTATCTGGTAGTAAACCTCTTTCGGATTGTTGCACTGCATCCAAAGGAGACCTTGCACATGGAGCGAGTCACCCACGAAGTCGAACGTAAGGTCGTTCCGACCTTCTTCATCGACATACCGGCAATCATCGTCGCTGATCGCTAACGTGCCTTGGTAGGTGATATAATCCACATAAAAAGTCTTTTCGCAAGGAGCATAATTGTAGCGTCCCGCCTCGTCGACACCCGTAAAGACAATGGTATGCTGCCCTTGTTTCAAGCCAGGAATGGAGATTTTGACACTTTTAAGATAGTTGGAGTCGTAAGGTATTTCGACTGTGGTGTCATAATGTACACTGACAAACACCTTGCTGCCGATCACGCTATCCACCTGCATGATGGGCACCTGATTGGTGGTTGAAGGCAGGAGAAGTCTGCTCCATCGGGCTTCGATCTGGAATGTTTCTCCCTCTTTGATAGAAGAGGGAATATTGACATACTGCAAGAAATCCGCCATGGTGCGTGGATCGTCCCAGCCCTCATCAGCCGTCACCGTTATAAAGATACTGCTGGAAGATGACGCCAACTTGGCTTCGGCATCAATTATTATAGCATTAATATAATATTCTCCCGGATACGGTATGCTGTCGATGGTGACTGTCCTTGTTACATGGGTGGACGAGCCTGATTCATAACGACAAGAACATTTGAGCTTGATATTATCGCCGTTAATATAAATGGAGTCAATGGATAAGTTCTCAATACCACCATACCAATCGACATCGAGTTGTACCGTTACTGGTTCCCCTACTTTGGGCTCCTCGGTAAGTATGCTCAACTCTGAATAAGGAGTCGATAATCCTATGGGAAAGGCCACAAAACCATCAGAGAAGATGCTTTCAGCATAGTAAGGAACCTCGAAGCCTATTGTCGCCGAACTGGGATTTATTTCAGAGCCATTATATCGGACATAAAGGGTGTAGGCATCGGCAGTAAGAGGACCGAAGTCCACCTGGATCTCATCGGTCCCGCTTTCATCGAGGAAAACAAGTTCAAAATCAAGAACGACGATACTGTCGCAGATAGTATAGTGCAACTTGCTTTTTTCTATGTCGCATTTGGGCACTATACCACAGATGTTGAGCCGATCGTTAACACGGTTGGCAATCAAGGTTTTGGACATACCATATTTAAATCCTGGTGAGTAAGGCTTTATATCGGCTGTGCCTCGGATAACGGTAGAGGAGCGACTGACGATTTCGTCCACAGTGAGGCTATCTACCAGCTGCGCCCGAAGGGGTTGCAAAAGACTGACTAAGCAGATGGTCAAGGCATAAAGAGTCTTTTTCATGCTGTTCTATTTTGGTTGATTAAACTTTTATTAATAATGGTATCTGTCAAAAAGTTATATAATGTATTGATTCAAGTAATTCTCAATCGTCTGATTCTGGACGTCGCTGTCGAGTTTCTTCTTCATGCGCTGCTTACGTACTGCGACGGATGAGGGAGAGATGCCATAGACGTCGGCCAGCAGGGCGTTGGGAACACGCATCATCAGCAGACAGCAGAAACGCACATCCTCCGTGCTGAGTGTGGGGTGCTGCTGACGCAGACGCGAGGTGAATCCGGGAAGCACCTGGTCGGTGTTCTTCTCGATGAGTTCCCACGATGCCTCCTCCAGATTGATATGCCCGTTCTTGCCGCGGTTGGCATTGAGGATGGGCAGGATGATGGCATAGAGGTGCTCGTAGTACAGACGCTGCAGCCGGATGTTCTCCTCGCGGACGAGGTTCTCGCTGGCCTGCGCAGCCTCCGAGAGTCGCATGGCCTCCAACTCACCCGCATGGGCTATGCGGGCCTTGCGACGATAGAAGAGTCCGACCACGCATGCCGCCAACAGCAGCAGCAACACTACGATGAGGATGGCGTAGAACCGGGCCTTCTCTGCCTCGCGCTCGGCACGCTGCGTCTCCATCTGACGCTCATGCTGCAGGGCATGGATCTGCGCCATGTTCGTCGAGGTCTCCGACCGTGCTATGCTGTCGGTGATATCCATCAAGCCGAGGGCATCGCCGTAGGCCTCCAGCCATTGCTCTGCCTGCTCATGACGGTACATGAGCAGACGGGTGAGCTCTGCCTGACCGTAGATGTCGCTCGCGGCGATATACGAAGGCAACAGTGAAAGAAGCTCCTCACTTCGGTCCTGCATGGAGAGAGCATAGGCATGGGTGATGCGATAGAGATCGGTCTGCTGAACGTCGGGATAGATGTCTTCGGCCGCGTGGACGAAATGCTCCACACTGTCGACATTGGCAGACATCAGATGGATCTGAGCCAGCAGGAGAAGCGTCTGGGCACGGAAATCCACGGTGTCTGAAGGGGCAATGCGATAGGCCCGATGTGCCTCCACGGAAGCACTGTCGAGCCGCCCCTCCACCATATACGCCGTGGCCAGCTGCTGCAGAGCCTCAGCCATCAACGCGTGCCCGCGGTTCTTATTGATAGCACTGATCGCCTCTGCCTCGAGCAACATCTTCTGCTGATAGTGCTTCTGCAGCCCCGTCAGATTCTTCTTTTCATATTCGGCCGAGATCTGCGAATACAACTGATAGCATTTCTCCCTGTCGCCCGATGCCTGACAAGCATCCAGCTCGTCAAGCAGTGCCATCAAGGCAGCATCCTCCTCGGCAAGAGGGACATCGTGTCCTCCCATACAGCCGATGAGCAATACAACGGACAGAATCGCAATGATATTCTTCATATAGTTTCATTTTAATCGGAGCTATACTCCTGTAGAACGATGGTGTAACTTTCCTTTTGGGGAGTTATAGAACGAGTTGGCTGTTTCTTTTAGAGAACAGACTTCAGACTACAGACTACAGATAAATGTCATGCGGCAGTAATCATCATTTAATGGGACTTCCAAACAGGCGATACTATTATCTGCAGTCTGAAGTCTGTACTCTGAAGTCTTTAAGAGCAAACTCGTCTATAGTTGCTTCCCTTTTGCTGCTGCAAAGATAAACATAAAAATGGCTGAAAAAACACTCCGCACACAAGTGTATATGCTTGAAAGGCTCATTTGCAACATCAAACCATTGATACACAACATCATGAATGCGTTCAAGATGTATATCCCACACCTTGCTCATCGGACTGCAGATCCTACACTGCGCACAAAACAACACAACCGCCACTCCGATAATGGGAATGGCGGTTGCATTCAGCAAAAAACCCGATGAAAAGGGGATTTTTGATGGCTATCAGCAAACTTCGCTGCCAGGCTTCATCTCGTGCTCGACGGTAGTGACGGAGAGCTTGCCGAAGGCGTCGAGGGCGCTGAGGATCATGCCCTGGCTCTCGATGCCACGAATCTTGCGGGGTGCGAGATTGGCAATGAAGAGGACCTGCTTGCCCACGAGCTGCTCGGGCTGATAGTGCTCGGCGATGCCACTGAGGATGGTGCGGTTCTCCAAACCGTCGGCAATCTTGAACTGCAGAAGCTTGTCGGCCTTGGGTACCTTCTGGCACTCGAGGACGGTACCGACACGGATGTCGAGCTTGGCGAAATCCTCGATGGAGACGTTCTCCTTGATGGGATTGGCTCGGTAGTTGGCTTCCATGTTGGCCTTCTTGCGGTCGAGCAGCTTCTGCACCTGTGCATCGATGACGGCATCTTCGATCTTCTCGAACAGCAGTTCGGCCTTGTTCAGCTGATGTCCCTCTGCCAGCAGGTCGGTGCTGCCGAGGCTCTCCCAGCTGAAGGTTTCCATGCCGAGCATGGCGCGCAGCTTCTCGCTGCTGAAGGGGAGGAACGGCTCAAAGGCGATGGCGAGGTTGGCAGCCAGCTGCAGGGCGAGGTTGAGGATGGTGCCCACACGCTCCATGTCGGTCTTGGCCAGCTTCCAGGGCTCGGTGTCGGCAAGGTACTTGTTTCCTATACGGGCGAGGTTCATGGCTTCCTTCTGGGCTTCGCGGAACTTGAAGTTGTCGAGCAGCTTCTCCACCTCTGCCTTCACACCGATGAACTCGTCGATAGTCTGACGGTCGTAGTCGGTC
>JAUNNV010000127.1 GCA_030531335.1 Bacteroidales bacterium | reverse complement strand
GATTGTCCAGTGAACCCTCCACCGCAAAGTGTGGCTTTGATATCGTATTTCTCGGCAGCTTCCAGAAGTGTCAGCGGCTGCTTTACCACAAACTGCAGGATGCTCGACGGAAAATACTGGGCAAGGTCCTTTTTGTTGATCGTAATCTTTCCTGTTCCTTCAGTAACATAGACACGTGCGATTGCACTTTTACGTCTGCCTAATGCATTTACTACTTCCATGCCTTATTATTTAAGTGTGTTAATATCAATTGCCTTGGGGCTCTGGGCTTCCTGCTTGTGCTCACTGCCTGCATATACGTAAAGGTTGTCGAGCAACTTGGCTCCCAAACGATTCTTGGGAAGCATACCCTTCACCGTACGACGCAACAAGCGGTCGTAGCCATTGGGCTTCTTCACCAACTCCGCCGGAGTCATTTCACGCTGACCGCCAGGATAACCTGTGTAGCGCAGATAGACTTTCTCGTCCCATTTGTTTCCCGTAAATACTACTTTGTCTGCATTGATAATAATCACATTATCGCCACAGTCAACATGAGGAGTAAAGTTTGGCTTGTACTTTCCTCTCAGCAATTTCGCAACTTTCGTGCACAGACGGCCTACGACCTGATCGGTAGCATCGACAACAACCCATTCTTTCTTGGCTGTTTCTTTGTTTGCAGAAATGGTCTTGTAACTTAAAGTGTCCACTCTTTTTCTTTTTTTTAATTGTTTAACTACTAAAAAACTTTTTTATTTCGGCGCTTCCACTCCCCTCCGGACAAAAGGTTCGTGTTGCGCCTTGATAATAATCGGCCTGCAAAATTACCACATTTATTTGATGTGGCAAATTATTTTTTATTTTTTTTGCCAACGGCATTGGAAGTTAGGTCTTGGAGTGGAACGTCAGCCGGTTGTCGTCGGCATCCACTCTGATGGGCCTGCTTCTGTCGAGTTCTTGTGCAAGCAGTTTTTTCGACAATTCGTTGAGCAGATATTGCTGTATGGCGCGCTTCACTGGCCGTGCGCCAAATTGTGGGTCGTATCCTGCCGTGGCAAGGAAGTCGAAAGCCCTGTCGGTCAGCTGTAGGCTCACGTTGTTGTCCTTCAACATTCGGTCGATGCCTGCAATCTGCAACTTCACGATTTCTCGGATCTCGTCTTTCTGGAGTGGCCGGAAGTCGATGATTCCGTCAATACGGTTGAGGAACTCCGGACGTAGCGTCCTCAGGTATTCCTGCCCCATGTTCGATGTCATGATGATGATGGTGTTCTTGAAGTTCACCGTCCGTCCCTTGTTGTCGGTCAGCCGTCCGTCATCGAGCACTTGCAACAGCACGTTGAACACGTCGGGATGTGCCTTCTCAAGTTCGTCGAACAGCACTACGGAGTAGGGCTTCCTGCGCACGGCCTCGGTGAGTTGGCCACCCTCGTCGTAGCCTACGTACCCCGGAGGAGCTCCGATAAGCCGGCTCACCGTGTGTTTCTCCTGATACTCGCTCATGTCGATGCGTGTCATCAGCGACTCGTCGTTGAACAGATAGTCGGCAAGGGCTTTCGCCAGTTCCGTTTTCCCCACGCCGGTGGTGCCCATGAAGATGAAGCTGCCTATCGGGCGCTTAGGATCCTGCAGGCCGGCGCGACTGCGTCGCACCGCATCGGACACCGCTTGGATGGCCTCGTCTTGTCCGACGACACGCTTATGTAACTCGGCTTCGAGGTTCAGCAACTTCTCGCGTTCGCTTTGCAGCATCTTGTTTACAGGAATCCCCGTCCAACGCGACACGACATCGGCAATATCCTCGGCCGTCACTTCCTCCTTCACCATGGCATCGCCACCTTGCTTTAGTCTCAGCTCGGCCTGCGTCTGTCGAATATTGTCGTCAAGCTGTTTCAGCCGGCCATACCTTATTTCCGCCACCCTTGCATAGTTGCCCTCACGTTCCGCCCTGTCGGCCTCGAACTTTAGTCGCTCGATGCTCTGTTTGTCCTGCTGAATGCGGTTCAGCAATGCGCGTTCGGCCTCCCATTTCGCACGCCGCTGCTTGTCCTGTAGGCTCAGCTTGTCTATCTCGTTATTCAGTTCCAGCAACTTGGCCTCATCTTTTTCACGCTTGATGGCAGCACGCTCTATCTCCAATTGTTTTAGTCTGCGTTCTATCTCGTCGAGTTCCTCAGGCAGGCTGTCGCGTTCCATACGAAGTTTTGCCGCAGCCTCATCCATCAGGTCGATGGCCTTGTCGGGGAGGAAACGCTCGGTGATGTAGCGGTTGCTGAGTTCGACGGCGGCAATGATGGCCTCGTCCTTGATGCGCACCTTGTGATGATTCTCATATCGTTCCTTCAGCCCACGCAGGATGCTTATGCTGCTCGGGATGTCTGGCTCGTTGACCATGACTGTCTGGAAGCGTCGTTCGAGAGCCTTGTCCTTTTCGAAATACTTCTGGTATTCGTCCAAGGTTGTCGCCCCGATGCTACGAAGTTCGCCACGGGCCAACGCGGGCTTCAGGATGTTTGCGGCATCCATGGCACCCGATGTTTGCCCGGCTCCCACCAACGTGTGGATTTCATCGATGAAAAGAATGATGTTTCCTGCCGCTTCCACCACCTCGTTGATTACCTTCTTCAGGCGTTCCTCAAATTCGCCCTGATACTTGGCTCCGGCTATCAACGCGCCCATGTCGAGCGAGAAGAGTTGCTTGTTGCGAAGGTTCTCAGGCACGTCGCCCCTGAGTATCCGTTGTGCCAAGCCCTCCACGATGGCGGTCTTGCCCGTGCCTGGCTCGCCTATCAGGATAGGGTTGTTTTTTGTGCGGCGCGACAGAATCTGCAACACACGGCGTATCTCGTCGTCCCGTCCTATCACAGGATCGAGCCTGCCGCTTTTAGCTGCCTCGATAAGGTCGATGGCATATTTGCCCAATGCTTTTTCTTCCTGTTGTTGATTGTTGTTTGTCATCATAGCTTTGGTTCTCCTTTCACCCACACCCCATGCAAACGTCCTGCCGCAGCCCCAGCACTGCCAATCTGGCGTTTTCGGACTGTTCGCACTGCCAGCATGGCGCGCCACCTCGCGAGGCAGGCCCCCCCGACAAAAGAGTTGACTGGGCAAGAAAAACCGCTAGATGTGAAAAACAGGAAAATGTTGTGTGGCATTTGGGAAAAACAACTAATTTTGCAAGGCAAGATTACCGCATGACAAAACCATAGATGATTATGGAGAAACAAACGAGACTGTCAATTGTCGCGATGGCCATGATGATGGCCGCGACAGCCGCTGCCGCCAAGCTAAGGACAGCGTCATTCTACACGGCACGAATCAGCGACCCATCAGCCGTGTATTTCGACAAGGAGCATTTCGACGTGTCGGCCGACGGAAAGGAAGATGTGTCGGACAAGCTACAGGAAGCGTTGGATCTGGCACATGAAAAAGAAAACGGATGCAACATCGTGTTCATTCCCGAAGGCACGTACCGACTGGGCAAGACCATATATGTGCCCTCCTGTGTGCGCATCATAGGCTATGGCAAGACCCGCCCACTGTTCGTCCTGACAAAAAACAGTCCAGGATTCGGCTCCGACGACCCACAACAGGGCAAGGGGCCATACCTCTTCTGGTTCATCGCGGGAGGACATCGTCCGGGCAGCGATCGGATTTCCGACGCCAATTCGGGCACCTTCTACAGCTCGATGCTCAATGTCGACATCAAGATAGAGGAGGGCAACGAACACGCATCGGCCATCCGCGCCCATTTCGCCCAGCATTGCTCCATCTCGCATGTGGGCATCGATGTCGGAACGGCCAGGGCCGGCATCGTCGATGCAGGAAACCACATTGAGGATGTAGCCATCGACGGAGGCGACTACGCCATCGACACCGACAAGAGCTCGCCGGGATGGCCCATCATGATCATGAACTCCACCTTTATAGGGCAACGGAAGAGTGCCATCCTGACGCACGAAGGCGGCCTGACCATCGTGAGGCTTACCATCAAGGACACACCGCGCGCCGTAGAGGTGAGGCAAGGCTCCACCGACCGCCTCTTCATGGAGGATTGCATACTGGAGAACGTGAGGGAAACCGGCCTTATCCTCTCCGAGGCGAAGAACGGCGCCACTCAAATCAACCTTCGCGACATCCAGTGCCGGCAAGTACCCATGTTTGCCGTCGAGCGCGATGCCGACTTCAAGGTTGACGGCAAGGGGAAGACCTACAGGGTGAAATCGCTCACTATGGGCTACAATGCCGACTCCATGGAAGAGACCCCCGCAGTGGTGCGCCGGGCTGAGGTGGAACCGTCTGCCGGCATCACCCCATTGGACCATGGCGACACTCCGCGTGTCGCGGCCGTGGAGAGCTGGGTGAACGTGCGCGACCTCGGGGCTAAGGGCGACGGCATGACCGACGACACGGAAGTGTTTGCAAAGGCCGTAGAACAATACGAGCACATCTACATTCCCCAAGGATGGTACGTGGTGAAGAAACCCCTGACACTCCGACAAAACACCGACATCATCGGCCTGCATCCGGGCAGTACCATCCTGCTCACGATGGGCGGAAACCCTGCCTTCAGCGGCTTCGGCAGCCCCGTGGCGCAGCTCACCACACCACAAGGCGGACGCAACACGGTCACCGGCATCTACCTGAACGCCGATGCCTACAACTACCGGGCTGTGAACTGCAAGTGGATGTCGGGCGAAGGCTCGTACATGTACGATGTCAAGTTCTCGGGCCACGACAAGAACCGCTTCCACCTCAACGGACAAAGCGCCGCCAACCCCCTGGAAAAGCCCACACCCATCACGCCCGAGACAAACGACCTGATTTTCCGCGCATGGGACAACCAGCACTGGAGCCTCTGGATCACCAATGGTGGAGGAGGCACCTTCCGCGACATCTGGACGGCCAACGAGTACGCCATGGCCGGCCTCTACATCAGCGACACCGACACTCCGGGCAGGATCTACGGCATGTCGCTGGAACACCACCTTCGCCATGAGGCCATCCTGAAGAACGTGACAAACTGGAAACTCTACGCCATCCAGTTCGAGGTCGAGGCCGATGGGGTCGATACCCAACCATTGGAACTGATAGGCTGTCGCAACCTGCGGCTGGCCAACGTGTATTCCTATCGGGTGTCGAGAATGATGAAGACGCACCCATGCGCCATACGCACCTGGGATTGTGGGAACCTGGAAATCATGAACATCCACAACTTCTCACACGCCCGAGTGAAATTCACCTCCAGTGCCAGTGTGCTCGACATGGACACACGCCGAGAGCTGCGTCGGTGGGAAGTGGCGCGCCTGCTACTCACAGGCAACGAGACAAGGAAATATCCCCCGACAGAAGCCGTCGGCGTGGCCGAGAAAATAGCGACCGGATTCGAGTTCATCGACGGCTTGGCCACCGACAGCAAGGGCAACCTCTACTTCTGCGAACAGCGTATGCGCCGACTCTACAAGCTGGACGGACAGACCGGCAATGTGACCCTGATCGGCGCGTCGCCTTACAGCATCGTGGCATTGGTGTGCGACACGGACGACAACCTGATTGTGGTGACGAAATACATTGCACAGCCTGGCTACACCAACGACGACCAACGCCAGGCCGGTGCCCCCCTCTTTGGCTGGAGGGGTTCCGGCGGCCTGTGGGGATTCACCTACGTGCCACGGCTCTACAGCATCGACCCCCACCAGCCCGACAACACCTTCGAGGAGCTACCCCAGCAAGCGATGGGAAGCGTGGCGGCCGAGCGCGTGTGCTATCTGGGCAGCCGCACCATCACCCATCACGAGTTCTATGACGGCACGAAGCCAGAGACGTGCTTCGTAGCCAAAGATGGGAAGACCATCATCCCTTACTACGAGGATCTCTTCCGATGCTCCTCCATAGTGGTGGGCAAGCCCAACGGACAAATCCTAAGCATCGACGAATACCACCAGCGCGTAGTGCGTTCGGAGCTCGACCCCAGCGGATGGCTCACCCACTCGGAAGTCGTGGCCGAAGGAGGAGACCGGGGAGTGGCGACCGACGGCGAAGGAAATGTCTATGTGGCAGATGGCGATGTGGCCATCTACAATCGGCAGATAGAGCGGACAGGCACGATAGAGCTGCCCGAGCGACCTACCTCACTCATGGTCAAGGGCCATGAGCTCTACATTACCGCCACGACATCGCTGTACAAGGTAAGGCTGCAATAGCGAGGCTCCCAAGGCCATGATGGAAAAGCAAGAAGTTGCTGGGCTCCATGGAATAAATATGCGAGTAACTATTCAGCAATCCAAAGAATAAATATACACTGAATATCAGTTATTTAAGGAGCTGTTTTGAAGGCGCAACCGACAAACCCTGTGGGGAGGGTGTACGGACACTAACCCAAAACTGTC
>JAUNNV010000126.1:2767-6406 GCA_030531335.1 Bacteroidales bacterium | reverse complement strand
GCCCCCCGACGAACAAGCCACACACAACGACAGACACAATGCATGGATTAGAATCGTGAAAAGCGAAAACAGATGTCTTTTCATTTTGTTTTGGTCAGCGTGAACGTTTATTTTGCGCAAAGATACACTTTTTCATATATGTAAAGTACATTTACTCTAAAAAAACACTATTTTTGTGGCGACAACAAAGAAACACACACAAACATAAAGCCTAAAAAATGAAAAAACTGAATCAGGCCACCCTTTGCGTACAAGCAGGATGGACTCCTAAGAAGGGAGAGCCGCGTGTGTTGCCCATCTACCAGAGCACCACGTTCAAATACGACACAAGCGAACAAATGGGCAAACTGTTCGACTTGGAGGAAAGCGGCTACTTCTACACCCGCCTGCAAAATCCCACCAACGATGCCGTAGCCAACAAGATAGCCCAACTCGAAGGAGGTGTAGGCGCCATGCTCACTTCGTCGGGACAGGCTGCCAATTTCTATGCCATTTTCAACATCTGCCGCGCCGGCGACCATTTCGTTACCACCAACGCCATCTATGGCGGCACCTATAACCTCTTCAGCGTCACTATGAGACAGTTGGGCATCGAATGTACATTCATCGACCAAAACGCCCCCATGGAGGAACTGGCCAAGGCTTTCCGCCCGAACACCAAATGCGTGTTTGGCGAGACCATCACAAATCCCGGAGTGGAGGTGCTCGACATCGAGAAGATGGCAAAGCTGGCCCATAGCCACGGTGTCCCCCTGATCATCGACAACACCTTTGCCACACCCATCAACTGCCGGCCTTTCGAATGGGGTGCCGACATCGTGACACATTCCACCACCAAATACATGGACGGTCACGCCACCGCCGTAGGAGGTGTGGTTGTGGACAGTGGCAATTTCGACTGGGACGCTCATCAGGAAAAATTCCCCGGGCTCACCACTCCCGATGCCTCATACCATGGGTTGACTTACACAAAGGCCTTCGGAAAGGCCGCCTACATCACAAAAGCCACCACCCACCTGATGCGCGACATGGGCTCCATACAGTCCCCACAAAACGCATTCTTGCTGAATCTGGGACTGGAAACCCTGCACCTGCGTGTGCCCCGCCACTGCGAGAATGCACAGAAAGTGGCCGAATGGCTGAAAGCCCATCCGTCGGTGGCATGGATACACTATCCCGGGCTGAAAGGCGACAAATACTATGAACTGGGGCAAAAATACCTGCCCAATGGTTCGTGTGGTGTCATTGCCTTCGGACTGAAAGGCACACGCGACGATGCCATCCGCTTCATGGACAACCTGAAGTTCATCTGCATCGTCACCCATGTGGCCGATGCCCGCACCTGTGTGCTCCACCCCGCCAGCCACACCCATCGCCAACTGAGCGACGAACAACTCCGCGAAGCCGGCGTGTCGCCCGACCTCATCCGCCTGTCGGTAGGCATTGAGGATGTGAACGACATCATCGCCGACCTGGAACAAGCCATGCGACAAATGGATTCCAACACCCCGATTTCATGACAACAAGAACAGCACTGCTCGGCTTTATGGCCTCGTTCACATTAGGTGGATGCGTTTCCGCTCCCTCCACATCGCTCATCTTCAAGGAAGGCGAACGCATTGAAGGCACGGGAAACGCCATCCACGAAATCGTGATTTGCAATCCGCCAAAGGGCCTCGACTGGGTGGTTTGGGGACAGCTCCAACTGGCTTCCGAAATTCCCGCATACGCCACCGACGACTCTGAGGCCGACTTCACGAACCACGACGCGCTTTGCTACCGCATCACACCGCGTGTGGAGGCCGACACCCTGCATTTCCGTTTCATGGATAAGTACATATACTCTCACTCACGGCTACCCATGGGCTTCCACCTACAGCTTCATGGCAAGGAGTCGCACGAGCTTCCCATCACCTACGAGCTGCTGCCTGTGCCGGAAAGCGTCCCCGACTCTTTCCAATTGGTAAGGTTGGCGCTGACCGACATTGTGCCACAAGTAAAGAAGGTAAAGATGCTCGAAGGAACAACCCCCTACAAGCAAGCGGATGTTTCCTTCGTAAATGGAGAAAAGCCCTCGTGGTACAGACTGGCCATCGACAACGACATACGCATCGAGAAGCGAGATAATTATTAATTATGAATTATGAATTATGATATGCACGGAGTAACCTAAATTCGCAAAGCGAATAATCTTAATTCATTCATAATTCAAAATTATTTTTTATAGTAATGAAATTATAAACCAATTTATATTTTAACCCATTATGAAAAAACTATCGATTCTGTTCTTAGGGCTCATGCTGCTCACCTCATGCAAGAAGGAGCCCAAGTATGTGTTCTATTTTATTGGTGATGGCATGGGTGCCTACGAGGTGCTTGCCACACAAATGTACAACGCCGAGCTGAAAGGCCGCATCGGCATAGAGCCGCTCTGCTTCACGCAGTTCCCCGTGGCTTCGCTCGTAACCACCTATTCGGCCTTCAATGGTGTCACCGACTCCGCTGCCGCAGGCACAGCACTCGCCACCGGCCATAAGACCAAGAACGGCGCACTGGGCGTTGTCAACGACACTACTAAAGTAAACAGCATTGCCTACTGGGCAAAAGCCAACGGCTACAAGGTCGGCATTAGCACCACTGTAGGTGTGAACCACGCCACTCCGGCCGCCTTCTACGCCCATCAGGCAAGCCGGAACAACTATTATCAGATTGCCGGCGACCTCGTGGCTTCCGACTACGATTTCTTCGCAGGCGGCGATTTCATCGACCCCCACAACAAGAAATCCAAAGGCGAGGGTACCGAATCGGCTTACGACATCATCGAAAAGGGTGGCTACACCATCGCCCGTGGCTACAGCGACTTTGAGCAAAAGGCCGCCACAACCGACAAGATCGTGCTGTTCCAAGCCGAGAAGAAAGGCGACTCACTGCCCTACTCCATCGACCAGACCGATGAAGACCTGAGCCTTGCCGACATCACCCGCGCAGGCATCAGCTTCCTCACCAAGGATGCCTCGTCGAAGGGATTCTTCCTGATGGTGGAAGGCGGTAAGATCGACGGAGCTGGACATGCCAACGACGCAGCCACCGAAATGCACGAGATGATAGACTTCGACAACGCCATCAAGGTGGCCTACGAGTTCTACCAGCAACACCCCGATGAGACACTGATTGTGATTACTGCCGACCATGAGACAGGCGGAATGATTGTCGGCAACGGCACTTATTCCCTCTCGCTCAAGACCCTTGCAAACCAGAAATGCAGCGCAGGCGCATTCACATCGAAACTCTACGACCTGCGGAAGAAGCACCAGAACAAGGTATCGTGGGACGACGTACAAGCCCTGTTGAAGGAATACTTCGGTTTCTGGGGCGAAGTGAAACTCACCGAGGCCGAGGAAGCATCGCTGAAGGCCATCTACGACCAGACCTTCCAAAACCAAAAAGTCGAAATGGAGGAAAGCCTCTACGAGAACAACGAGCCGATGGCTGGCGAGGCCAAGCGTATCATTGACAAGAAAAGCGGCATAGGCTGGACTAGCGGTTCACACTCGGCAGGATATGTCCCCGTGTTTGCCATCGGCGTTGGTGCCGACGCTTTCAAGGGACAAATCGACAACACCGAAATTCCCGTGAGAA
>JAUNNV010000126.1:0-2757 GCA_030531335.1 Bacteroidales bacterium | reverse complement strand
GCTGGTTATACTCACTGATTTTATTTACTATTCAACAATTTACTATTTACCATTTTCAAATTCAAACACAGATAGTAAACAGTAAATTATGAAATAGTAATAAATGGCCGTCAGTCGAAACTGACGTAAGGTGCAATCCTTTGCAAGTCTTTCTCCGTGAACTCTTCGGTATAGAAGGTAAACGGAGAAAGACTTTCTATTTTTCCCTCCTTCCTGCGATATTGCACGAAAGCCTTCGCCTGGTAGAAATTTATGTATGGATGCATGCGCATCCGCTCCAAACCATCGTGATTCACCCTAACCTTACGCAACTCCACCGTACCCACAACAAACCATCGCAACAACTCCGGGGTGACATACCTCACCTCAAGCAATTGGTTCACATCGTGATACCCTCCCAACCGCTCACGATAACCCACAATCATGGCGGCAATCACACTCCCTACCCCCGGAACCTTCTTTAGCTCCGTAGTGTCGGCCTGGTTCACATCCACCTTCGTCCCCTCCGGGAATTTCTCCTGCCGCACGAACTCCATCCGCCTGCCTACAGGTCGCCCCACCACTTTTGTAGAATCCGTTCGCCGCGACGGCTGCGGTTCGATGCGGACAAAGGGCTCCAACCGTCGAAAAGTGCTATCGTCCATGCCGTAAATCTCCGACAGCTTCCGCACGTTCCGAAACCGTCCACCCGCCCTGCGATAGCCTACAATGTTGTGGGCAACAAACGCCGACAATCCCAACTCGCGGAGCTCCGTAGAGTCGGCACTGTTGGGGTCGAACGGATGCATCTTGACAGGTGGGCACGGCTTCTCCTTGGAACGATGTCCAAGGGGCGACGAAGCGACAGATCGTTGCCGCTCCATTTCCTCATCGAACTGCCGCACGGCCAGCGAATCGGCCTCCATCGCATCCTCATCGTCGGGTAGATGCAGGTAGGGTTTCACGAACAAGCCTGTCAGCAGCACAACCACCACAACCATCAACACCAACGTAATGGTGCGCTCTGTTTTCGAAAAATAAAGGAAATCGCTCCACATGGTATCGTTTTATCATTACGATTTGGTTAAACAAATCAGTAAACAGTAAAATGGAAAATATAATAAGAAGCTGTTTTGAAATGGTAAGATGTAATTTGTGAAATAGTAAATGGGAAATATAATAAATGGTAAAATGTAATTTGTGTAATAGTAAATTATATTACCTTTGTAGCCGATAACGAAGAAGGCTATGATACGACATATCAAACGATACCCACTCACTATTTTAGTGGCACTTGCCATTTGCTACCTTTCTTTCTTCAAGCCACCACAAACGGAGCTGAACAAAATAGCCAACATCGACAAACTTGTCCATATCTGTATGTACGGTGGATTGTGCACCATTCTATGGTTCGAACATTTGCTCAGCCATTCCTCTCTTTGCATCGGCAAGGTAATGTTGATGGCCATTATCCTGCCCATACTCATGAGTGGTGTCATCGAGTACCTGCAATCTACCCTCACGGAGTATAGGGGGTTTGAATGGGCCGACCTGTTGGCCAACTCCATTGGGGTTGTTGCAGCGGCCCTCCTCGGTTTCTTTGTGTTACGGCCATTGGTGTGGAAGTACAAGCGTCAATGATTGTATTTACTATTTTACTATTTACAATTTACTATCGGCGATTCGTGAAATATGTAAATTGTAAATAGTAAAATAATAAATACAATCATGCCTCGTCCTTCCACAATGAGTATGGGCGGCGGGTAAGCTGCGCATTATAGTATCGGCGATCACCCGTTACCTCCCGTCCTACGAAGTCGGGCTTCACAAAAGGCTCGTTGGCATCGTGCAGTTCCACCTCGGCCACTACCAATCCCTCATTCTCGCCCGCAAACTCATCCACCTCGAACACATGGTTGCCGCTCTTCACCAAATAGCGTACCTTGTCTATCAGACCCGGTTCGCACAGTGGCATGAGTTCCTGTGCCTCTTGTAGTGTGATTTCCTTTTCCCACTCGAAACGGCTGATGCCACCATCGGCCGACGGTCCCTTGATGGTGAGGAATCCTTGGTTGTCGCGTATGCGGACGCGGACAGTCTTACCCACAGTGGTGCCGATGTAGCCCTGCACGATATGACTGTGCGCGTACGACAGTTCCTTGAAACTCGTCGTTGTCACAAGGAACTTGCGTTCCGTCTCCGTGGCCATTGGTCAATAAACGAGCACCATCAACAAGGCTAATGCAATAAGGCCAATCAAAATGCCGATAATCACCTTATGAGCCTTCTGTTCTTCTTTCCTGCTATAAGTAGGTTTTTGTTTTGACTTTCCCATAGTTGAAAAAATTTATTAGTTCTCTATTTCTTAATTTTGAATCATGACTTATGACTTGCACTTCTCCAAAAATTCGCGAAGCGGATAATCTTAATTCATAATTCTTAATTCATCATTAACTTGTCTGTTCGTTGCCCGAAAATTCCATCAGGTAGGCCTTGATGAATCCATCAATCTTGCCATCCATCACACCGCCGACATCCGATGTCTGATACTGTGTGCGATGGTCCTTCACGCGACGGTCATCGAACACATAACTCCTGATTTGTGAACCCCATTCTATCTTTTTCTTTCCGGCCTCGACCTTGGCTTGTTCCTCCATGCGGTGCTGCAACTCTTTTTCGTAAAGGATGGAGCGAAGGTTTCGCATGGCATTCTCGCGGTTTTTCGGCTGATCGCGTGTCTCGGTGTTCTCAATCAGTATTTCCTCTTCTTCTCCCGTG
>JAUNNV010000125.1 GCA_030531335.1 Bacteroidales bacterium | reverse complement strand
TCTCGAAAATCTTTCATAAAATTTTTAATCGAACATTTCAAAACAGGTTCTTACTGTTTGACATTTTACCATTTACTATTTTTACGAAATAGTTGCCTTCGGTGTATGTTTGGAATCAGTGGATCGTTGAATCGGCTGGGGGCGTGTTGTCGTCGCTGTCGTTGTCGTGATGGTTTTTCTGGTTGTCGAGCATCCCACACACGATTTCTCCTGCGCCGATACAGATTATAAGGAAACCGATGGAAGTGAGGAACAGGCTGTCCGACATGGCCCAGAACAACAAGGAGAGGCCGATGCCCAACGCCACTTTCCTGACACCTTCCTTCATATAGTTGATGTTCATTTCCGTTTGGGCACTGCGAGGCACATCCTTTCCAGCCGCGTATGCCGCTTCCATTACCTTGTAGCGGTTTTGTCGGTTCTTGTAGATGAAATAGATGATGAGGAACACCACCAATGCAGGGATGCCGAACACCACCAGCACAATCGCTATCGCGGTGATGGAACTGATAAGGCCGGTAAGCTTGCTGCCACCCTCGATGACCGAGAAGATGGTTTCGCGTTCGTCTTTGTCGAGTTCGTCCCATTCGGCTTTCATTTGTTTCATGGCTACCTTCAAACTGCTGATGGCCTCTTTCACGTCTTTATCTACCTTATTGCTATCGGCCATTACCGACACAACGGTGGTGTCGGATGCTCCGACGCTGACGATGGTTTGCGCTGACAGATTCAGGGCGCACAAAAGGAGAATAAAAAAGAATGATTTCTTCATATTGGTATTTGTTTTATTTCGATGTTTCGATGATTCGATTTTAATCTTTAACCGTTGTTTAGACGTGGCGGTGATTCGATTTGGTTGCAAAGAGAATGAATTTTCGTGAAATAGTTGTATTTTTGCCCATGAAAATGAAACTGCCAACTGATTTTGTCACCAATATGCGTTCCGTGCTTGGTACGGAATATGCGGATTTCGAGGTTTCCCTCGGTGCGGAGCAACCTGTAAGTGTGCGCCTGAATGTGGCCAAGTGCCACCGGCTCGGTCCCTTGTCGATACCGACGGAATCCGTAGCGTGGTGCGCGTCGGGAAGGTATCTGCACGTGCGGCCTGCTTTCACGTTCGACCCACTTTTTCATGCCGGCTGTTACTATGTGCAGGAGGCGTCGTCGATGTTTGTGGAACAGGTGGTGAGGCAATATGTGAAAACGCCGTCGGTGGTGCTCGACCTGTGTGCAGCCCCTGGTGGCAAATCCACCTTGCTCTGCTCTTGCCTGCCCGAAGGAAGCATACTTGTGGCCAACGAGGTGGCGCGGCAGCGTGCGCAGGTGTTGGCCGAGAATCTCACCAAATGGGGGCAACCGGCTGTCATCGTCACCAACGACACCCCGAAGGCGTTCGGACGGATGGAGGGGTGTTTCGATGTGATTCTAACCGATGTGCCTTGTTCGGGCGAGGGAATGTTCAGGAAGGACGAGACGGCGGTAGGTGAGTGGAGCCGCGATAATGTGCAAATGTGTGCGGCGCGTCAACGCGACATCGTGGCTGCCGTGTGGCCTGCCTTGAAAGAGGGTGGCCTGCTTGTCTATAGCACCTGCACATTCAATCAAGAGGAGAACGAGCACAACGTGGAGTGGATTGTCCGCACGATGGGCGCGGAGTTGCTCCCTATGGAGGTTGACCCCAACTGGGGCATCGGTGGAGATACCATGGGTGGCGACATGCCTGTGTGTCATTTCTTTCCGCATCGCACGCGCGGTGAGGGTTTCTTCCTCGCGGTGCTGCGCAAGACCTCGGAGGCGACTGTGCGCAACTTCAAGACACGACCGAACCGAACACAAGGAGTAGGTGCTCTGCTGCGGAATGTCGAGGAATATGTCTTTGGGCTTCACGACAATGTCGTGTCGGCCTGTCCGTTGTGGATGGAACACTTCGCGGATGTGGTGAGGCAGTGTGCGAGGACGCTTCAAGCGGGCATCGAAGTGGCAGAGCAAAAGGGACACGACCTCGTGCCACGGCAGGCGTTGGCCATGAGCGTGGCGTTCGATGTGGAAGCCTATCCGCATGTCAACCTCGACTATCTGTCGGCATTGGCCTATCTGCGTAAGGAGGCTGTGACAATAGATGCGCCGCGTGGCATTGTGTTGGTGTGTTATAAAGACGTGCCTTTGGGATTCGTGAAAAACTTGGGCAACCGTGCCAACAACCTCTATCCGCCGGAATGGAGGATTCGTAGCGGTTACAATAAAGAACATATTGACTTATGGGAAAAGGAAAATTAGCCAAGTTCGCCGACATGGCGACTTTCGGGAACGTGTTTGAATATCCGTATTCGGTGGTCGATGATGTCCCCTTCGGGATGAAGGGCTCGTGGGGCAGGGATTATTTTAAGAACGACCACCCCATTGTGCTTGAACTGGGCTGCGGACGCGGCGAATATACCGTAGGGCTGGCACGCCTCTATCCCGACAAGAACTTTATCGGGGTCGATATCAAAGGGGCACGCATGTGGAGCGGAGCCAAGGAGGCATTGGAGGAGGGATTGGCCAATGTGGCTTTCCTTCGCACGAACATCGAAATCATCGACCGCTTCTTTGCCGCCGACGAGGTGGATGAAATATGGCTCACCTTTTCCGACCCACAGATGAAGAAGGCCACCAAACGGCTCACCTCCACCTATTTCATGGAGCGTTATCGCCGCTTTCTGAAGCCGGAAGGCATCGTACATCTCAAGACCGACTCGAATTTCATGTTCACTTACACGCTGTGCATGGCCAACGAAAACCACTTGCCCATCCTGTTTGGCACCGACGACCTTTATCACTCCGGCCTGGCAGACAACATCCTAAGCATTCGCACCTACTACGAACAGCAGTGGCTCGACCGTGGACTCAACATCAAGTACCTGAAGTTCCGCCTGCCTCACGAGGGCGAGTTGCACGAGCCCGATGTGGAGATAGAACTCGACGACTATCGCAGCTACAACCGTAGCAAGCGAAGCGGACTGACGGTGGGCAAATAGTGGGATTCGGTTGTCGCATCATCAACACCCCCTTTAGGCCGATATGGAAAATCCCATCATGGCGCAATGGTCATGATGGGATGGGGCGTGGTTCGTCAGTGGCAAGACTGACAGGGTGAGATGTGTTATTTCAGCGTCACACCTTCCACTTCGTATTCCTTGAAGATGCCCGGGTTGGCACTGAGGTGGAAAGGCTTGCGGCTCTTCACGGTTACGTTTTTCATCGTCACCTTGCCTTTGAGTACGTAGGGCTTGAGGTCGGTGGCTTGTGCGTCGCGATTGAAAGTACCGAAAATGTCGGGGCCTTTGTAGCCTTTGGCTTTGATGACGCTGTCGTCGATTTCAAGTCCGTCGATGGTTATCTTTTCGGGCAGGTAGCAGAGGTAGCCGAAGTCGTGACGGCCCGTGTTGGAACCCGAGAGGAGAACGAGGCGGTCGCGGTCGGGATACATGGCCTTGAGCTTGCAGTTGCGGATAATCATTTCGCCTTCCCACGAACTGCCATAGTCCTCGCGCAGCGAAACGATGCAGTGGTCGCGGATCTCGCAGTTTTCGATGAGCATGGTGCCGAAGCCTACGCTACGCACACCCATGTAGCCGAAGATGCAGTTGGTAAGGGTGACGTTCTCGACACCCATGTGTGCGTCGAAGCGCGACACGTGGCAGTCGTCGAAAGTGAGGTTCTTGCAGAAGTTCGATCCGTAGATGCCCCAGTAGGCGTGGTTGTCGATGTCGATGGTCTGGCGGATGTGCTCATACACGATGTTGACAGCCGCGTTGCCGCCAAGGTCGTAGGAACCCATGTTGACGGGTTTCCCTGCACTGCCGATGGTGCCGTAGGTCTTGTGTGGTGTGAGCAGACAGTTGCTGATGACCACATCGGCCACATGATCCACATTGAAGAAGGCACTGTAGGGAGCTCCGTGGTCGAGTTCGCCAGTGACGTAGTGTGTCACGTTCTCGATGCGCACGTTCGAACGGTTGATCTGGATGCCACGTCCATGGTAGGTGTATTTGGAAGGGCATTGGTTGGCGATGGTGGTGAAGATGCCGCCCTTGACGGTGAGTTGTGTCTTGTCGATGGGATAGACCGTGAGGCGTGAGATTTGTTTGTAGTTCCACACAATGCCTGAGCGTTCCTCGATGTCGCCGTTTTCATCGGCCACGAACACTTCCTTCTGGGCGGTGCCGTTGTTTTGGTTCAGGCCTTCGCGGATGTAGATGTTGTGGCTGTCATCCACCACTTCGAGTAGGCTGCGGGTGGGCAGTTTCACTCCCAGGTTCTTCTGGCCGCGTGTGAGGGGCTTCACTCCGG
The DNA here is from genome assembly GCA_030531335.1 of Bacteroidales bacterium. GTDB lineage: Bacteria > Bacteroidota > Bacteroidia > Bacteroidales > Bacteroidaceae > DCGR01. The sequence continues at coordinate 2,134 of JAUNNV010000125.1, read as the reverse complement.
TGAGTTGGTAGGGGCGTGTGGAGGGTTCGATGACGAAGATGTTCTTGTGGATGTTGTCAAGGTCAACGTCGTTGATGATGAACTTTGCCTTGCCGAAATCCACATTGGTCTTGATGATGGCGGTGCGGGCAATGTTGCCGATGTAATAGGTCTTGCCATCGGTGGCACGGACAGGCATATTGCGCTCGTTGGCCACGGCATGAGCTGCTACGATGGCATCCATGTCGTCGTGTACGCCGTCGCCTACGGCTCCAAACTGTTCGTAGGTGATAAACTCGTTGTTCTGGGCTGTCGCACTCTGGTGACACAGACTGAGCATTGCTACAGCGAGACTTGTAATGATTGCTTTCTTTTTCATTGTGAAATTGGTTTGAATAATTGGACTTTTTAATAAAGTTTGTCGTTGAAATTGAAATCGAGGATGGCATCTTTCAAAAGAGGATGTCGCAGATCCTTTTCCGAAAGCAGGGCTTGTCCGATGGGTATGTGCCAGTCGATGTGTAGGCTCTCGTCGGTGATGCTGATTCCCGCGTCGGCCTCGGGGTGGTAGAAGTTGTCGCATTTGTATTGAAACACGGCTGTTGGCGACAAAACGGCAAAGCCATGTGCGAAGCCACGGGCTATGAAAATCTGGCGGTGGTTGTCGGCTGTAAGCTCTACCGCCACATGTTGTCCGAAAGTGGGGGAACCCCGACGTATATCTACCGCCACATCGAGGACTGCCCCGGACACACAGCGCACAAGCTTGGATTGTGTGTAGGGCATCCGCTGATAGTGCAGACCTCGCATTACGCCATAACTCGACATGGATTCATTGTCTTGGACGAAATGAATGGGATGGCCTAACAGACGGCCAATTTTCTCGTCGAACTCGCGTTGCGAATAGCTTTCGAAGAAATAGCCGCGTGGATCGTGGAAAATCCGTGGCTCTACGATGTAAACTCCTTGAAGGGCAGTGGTGAGTATGTTCATTTACTATTTACCAATCTGATTTCTATCATGATGAACGATCGCGGCTCCAAATTCACACGGATGACTCCATCGACGGCATGAACCGGCACTTCGGTGTACATGTGATTGGAGTCGGTGATGTGGCCGATGAGCTCGGCGTCGCTACTGAGTCCTTCCACCTTGATGTTCACCCATTTGGAGGCCACCACGTTGTTGTCGGGCGTGAAGCGGCTCACGAAGACGGCCGTCTTGCCTTTGCCGTTGGTGGCGGCGGTGGCGCTTACCTCTTCATCGTCGGAGGTGGCTTCTATCTCGGTGCCGAGCTTGCGAAGCTTTGCCCAGGCATAGAAGGGGTAGTAGCCCTCCTTGGGCGCGAAGGTGTAGTAGTCGAACATGCCGTTGAACACGGTGAACACACGGGCATCGTAGTACATGAGCATGTCGAGGGGAGTCTTGTTGCACAGGTTGAAGGCCGATGCCACAAAGGAGGCACCAATTAGGTTGTTCATGGCCATGACGCTGTACTGATAATCGTCGGTCCATCCTCTGACATAGTTCCATTCGTTGAGGATGGATTCGGTCTTGGTATAACCATGCTTGTCGAGCAACTGTCTGATTTCATGGCATTTCTTGGCCATACCTTGTGGCGTGGTGCTGTACACATGCCATGAGAAGAAATCGAGTTCTACCTTGTGCTCGGCCATGTAGGAGAGAAAGGTCTCGGCCCATGCATACCGTTCGACGTGATTCTCCTCGCCAGCCAATGCCGGTCCACCTATCTTCAGGTGGGGGAAGCATTTGTTGAGGTGGTTGGCGGCAATTTCGTAGAATTTGAAGAACTGTTCAGGACTACCACCCCAGGTGCGTGGGTTGCGTTTCCATGCCTCGTTGTCGGCATCGAGATCGGGCTCGTTCCAGATTTCCCAGTATTCGATGTCCCATTTGTAACCATCGGCCCAACCTTCGGTGTAGTGTCGGATGATGTGCTCGCAGATTTGTGCCCATTTCATGTTGTCGGCAGGAGGCATGATGCCATATTTTTTCGAGCCGTGTTCGATGCTTTGCCCCAGTCGGTAAAACACCTTCGTACCGGCTTCCTGCATGGTGGAAAGGTATTCGTCGGTGAAGGTGAAGTCGTAGGACTTCGGGTCGTTTACATTTTTGGAAAAGTCGGGAAAAATGG
>JAUNNV010000014.1:9059-27683 GCA_030531335.1 Bacteroidales bacterium | reverse complement strand
CACCGTGCCCATCTTGAAGCCACATACTGAAATCCCTGTAATCGAGGTGTTCTTGAAATAATTTCATAGGTTAAGGGTATTTCATGCTGATTTCAAGGCGGCGGTGAGTAATCGCCGCCTTGAATGATACATAAGCATTTTTATAAATTATGGGGTGACTTAACATTCTTTAATGGTTGACAGGTACAAAATACTTGTGGAATGTGCTATTTTTGCATAAATTTATCTGATTTTGTGTTTTTTATTAAATTTCGTATGAAAAAATCATTGTTTTTGATTTGCATTGTTGCACTGTCGGCAATGTTCGCCGGATGCAAGGAAGCCCAGCAAGAGGCTGCTCCGGTGAAAAAGGAAATGGGTCTGCAACTTTATTCGGCTCGTAAGCTGATCGGCGATTCGGCCAAGTATGCGGAGAATCATGTGGCCGTGTTGAAACAGATTGCCGATATGGGTTACACCCAGGTCGAAGCTGCTTGCTATGGCAACGGAAAATTGTACGGCGTTGATCCGAAACAGTTCAAAGCCGATTGTGAGGCTGTTGGTCTGGAGGTTCTGTCGAGCCACACCACACGCGCCCTGACAAAAGAGGAACTTGCATCGGGAGATTTTACCGAGGCTCTGAAATGGTGGGACGAATGTATTGCAGCCCACAAGGAGGCTGGCATGAAGTACATCGTCACTCCCTGGTCGAACGTACCTGAGACTTTGAAAGATGCAAAGACTTATTGCGACTACATGAACGCTGTGGGAAAGAAGTGTACCGAAGCTGGCATCAAGTATGGCTACCACAACCACGCCCATGAGTTTCAGAAGGTGGAGGACAAGGTCTATTACGACTTCATGCTCGAAAACACCGATCCTCAGTTCGTGTTCTTCCAGATGGACGTGTATTGGGCTGTAAGAGGTCAGGTGAGCCCCGTGGATTATTTCAACAAGTATGCCGGCCGTTTCGTGCTGCTCCACATCAAGGATCATCGTGAGGTTGGCCAAAGCGGTATGGTTGGCTTCGATGCCATCTTCAACAACTTCGCCAAGGCTGGTTGCAAGGAGTTCATCGTGGAAATGGAGGGTGCCACTTCGGGCGATGACATGCTGGGCATCAAGGAATCGGCCGAATATCTGCTGAAAGCCGATTTCGTGAAACCAAGTTATAAGAATTGACTGATAGAATAGACTTTAGTGTGCAATCGGGTGTTGGGACTCCCTCCAAGGGAATCCAATACTCGATGTGCATGATAAAAACGACAAATATCTCATGGAAGATCCGGAAGAAAATGGGATGACATTTTGGGAACACTTGGAGGTGCTTCGCTGGGCGTTGTTCCGCATTGTGTGTGTGTTGGCATTTGTGATGGTTGGTGTGTTCATAGCCATGCCCTACATTTTCGATAGTTTTGTTCTGGCTCCTACATCGGGTGATTTCTTTGTGTATCGTTGGCTCAACGAGTGTAGCCATGGGTTGTTGAATTTCGACAAGGATTTTTCGGTACAGATAATCAACATCAATGTGGCCTCGCAGTTCATGACCCATATTACCACCTCCATATCGTTCTCCCTTGTCATTATTTTCCCCTATATCATCTACGAGGTCTGGAATTTCATCCGTCCGGCTTTGTACGACAATGAGATACATCATCTGCGTCCGGCTTTCTTGGGAGGCACGGTGATGTTTTTCGTAGGATGCGCTATCGGTTACTTGCTGGTGTTTCCTTTCACCTTCCATTTCTTGGTGGACTATCAGTTGAGTCCGAATATCGAGAATCAAATCAACCTGTCGTCGTATATCGGCAATTTCACGATGATGGTGCTCATAATGGGGTTGGTGTTCGAGATGCCTTTGCTGGCGTGGGTGCTCTCGTGTCTGGGGGTTGTACGTCGTTCGTTCCTCACGCAGTACCGCCGCCATGCCATTGTTGTGCTGATGGTGTTGGCTGCCGTCATTACACCCTCTGGCGACCCATTTACGCTGATGCTTGTGTTCATACCGCTTTATGTGCTTTATGAGGTGTCCATCAGGGTGGTGAAGAAAGACGATCCAGAGAAGGATTGACGACACCTGGTGACGAGATTGACGTTTTTTCTTGAACGATAAGTAACAGTATCTTATAATTTTTGAAAACATGAAAAAGAATGTGGTAGCATGTGCATTGGTTGTCTTGGTGGCCATGTTGACAACCCAAGGCTGTACAAACAAGGTGGCTGATGAAATGGAATGGAAACTTGCCGTCCAATCATATACTTTTCACAAGTTCTCGTTCATCGAGGCTTTGGACAAGACACACGAGTTGGGCGTGAAGTATATGGAGGCTTACCCAGGACATCGGTTGGGTGGAAAATGGGGTGATCAAGTGTTTGGACCCGACATGGACGAGGCAACCCGGAAGGAACTCATGCAGTTGGCTGCCGAGAAAGGCGTGAAGATTGTCGGGTCGGGAGTGTTTGTAAGCGACAAGCCGGAAGAGTGGGAGCGGATGTTTGCCATGGCTCACAGCATGGACATGGAATTTGTCACCTGTGAACCTCCGTTGGAATTGTGGGACTTGGTGGAACGACTTTCGGAAAAATACAATCTGAAGGTGGCTGTGCACAATCATCCCCAACCTTCGACTTACTGGAATCCACAGAATCTGCTGGATGCGATTTCGAACAGAAGCAAGAACATTGGCAGCTGTGCCGATGTGGGGCATTGGAATCGAGAGGGATTGAACCATCTTGATTGCCTAAAACAACTCGACGGTCGCTTGGTTTCTTTCCATTTCAAGGATATTGTCGCACTTCAAGAGGGTGAGAACGAACGACATGACACTATATGGGGTAGGGGAGTGCTCGATGTGAAACAAATGCTCCAAATCATGAAAGAACAGAAATTCAATGGATATCTGTCGATAGAATACGAGTACAACTGGGACAATTCGGTGCCCGACATCAAACAGTGCATTGGCTTTTTCAACGAGGTTGTGGAATCTTTGAAATGATTTCCCGACAAAACAGGGATGAAAAACTACGAGGTAAATACGATTCAACAGTAGGAGTACATGAAGCTGGCATTACGCCCAATACTCCTTGAAAAGATGTGCCAAGGGACTTTGTTTGTCCGCTCTGTGGAGCTGGAAAAGATTAAATTTCAAAAGAATAAATCAAAATTGTATGGCAAAAAAAGAAAATGATGAGATGACAGGCGTTGCCAATGAGAAGTTGAAGGCTCTCAAGGCTGCAATGGACAAAATTGAGAAGGACTTTGGAAAGGGTGCTATCATGAAGCTTGGCGACGACCACGTGGATGATGTGGAAGTAATATCGTCGGGGTCTATAGGACTGAATGCCGCTTTAGGTGTCGGTGGTTATCCCAAGGGGCGTGTCATTGAAATCTATGGTCCTGAATCGTCAGGAAAAACCACTTTGGCCATCCATGCCATCGCAGAGGCTCAAAAGCAGGGAGGTATCGCTGCCTTTATTGATGCTGAACATGCTTTCGACCGTTTCTATGCGGAAAAGCTTGGTGTGGATGTTGACAACTTGTGGATATCTCAACCTGATGACGGAGAACAAGCGCTTGAAATTGCGGAGCAGCTGATTCGCTCGTCGGCTATCGACATCATTGTCATCGACTCTGTGGCCGCCCTTACTCCAAAAGCCGAGATAGAAGGCGACATGGGTGAGAACAAGGTAGGACTACAGGCGCGGTTGATGTCGCAGGCACTGAGAAAACTGACGGCCGCCATCAGCAAGACCAAGACGACGTGTATCTTCATCAATCAGTTGCGCGAAAAAATCGGTGTGATGTTCGGAAATCCTGAGACAACTACCGGCGGCAACGCACTGAAGTTCTATGCATCTGTCCGTATCGACATCCGTCCTGGATCGCCTATCAAGGATGGCGAAACGGTGCTGGGCAAGCAGACCAAGGTGAAAATCGTGAAAAACAAGGTGGCACCTCCTTTCCGCAAGGCCGAATTTGACATTATGTTTGGTGAGGGTATTTCGCGCACAGGCGAAATAGTGGATCTTGGCGTACAGTTCGGAACAATCAAGAAGAGTGGCTCTTGGTTCAGCTATGGCGACACGAAGCTGGGGCAGGGACGCGATGCGACAAAGAAAATGTTGCAGGACAATCCGGAATTGTCGGAGGAATTGGAGGCAAAAATTTTCGAAGCGCTCAAGGCTTGACAAGCACATTTCCCGAATTTGAGTTCTAAATGTATCATCTGCCAACACTTTTATCCAGCAAAAATTTGGCGGATGATATTTTTTTTGTACTTTTGCGTCCGCAAATGGGTAAGTCCTATACGGCCAGCTCCTTGTGAATCCCCCAGGGCTTGATCGCAGCAAGGGTAGCCGGTTGTAGCGGCGCGATATAGACAGCTTACCCACCCGCCTCTTTAGCTCAGTTGGCCAGAGCACGTGATTTGTAATCTCGGGGTCGTTGGTTCGAATCCGACAAGAGGCTCTACAAAGAAGCAACCTTTCAGTGGTTGCTTTTTTGTATGCACAAACACACGACGGATATGAATGAAATCGGTAGAACAGTCTTGATAAACAGTGATTTACTTAAGCGTGGATTGCTGACGAGAGATTCCTATTCGCATAAGGGTGATTATGGACACCTGCTTTTGTTGTGTGGCAATGAGTCGATGCCTGGGGCGGCCGTTCTGGCCACAGGTGCGGCTTTGAAATCGGGTTGTGGACTGGTGACGCTTCATTCCACCCCAAGGGCATTGCTCGCAGCCGTGACAGTATGTCCGTCGGCCATTTTGTCGGAAAATGCTGGATCGTGCATCACGATGGTTCCTACCGACTTGTCGAAATACTCGGCTATTGGGATAGGGCCTGGTATTGGACGTGAACCGGCTACACAGAATGCCGTTCATCGTTTGTTGGAACAAGCAAACGAGGCGCGGATTCCTATGCTGATAGATGCCGATGCGCTGAATATTCTCTCGCTCCACAAGGACTGGCTGAATGAGATTCCATCCGGATCTGTCATGACTCCTCACGATGGCGAATTACGTCGTCTGACGGACTGGAACGGTGTGGATGCAAGAGAACTGGCCGCCAAGGAATTGTGCGAACGAACGGGGTGCGTTGTTGTGATGAAGGGATTTGGTTCACAGGTGCTGACACCGACAGGCGTGAAATACACGAACACAACGGGCAATGCCGGCTTGGCCAAGGGTGGTAGTGGCGATGTGTTGTCAGGACTGCTGTCAGGATTGATGGCGCGAGGCTATGATGCTGCAACGGCTTCCGCAATGGCTGTGTGGATACATGGGTATGCAGCCGATTGCCTAACTTCCAAATGCACCGCAGAGGCATATAACAGTAACGATTTGATAAATAGTATATTTAAAGGATTTTCTCGACTTTATTCTATATGAAGTCAGTATAGGGTAGGGGGGATGCAAACAATTCTAAATGTAGTTTTATAGAATGAGTATTAATAGTATTTTGATTGTGTTACCAATCTTGACACTACTGATGTTCGACCTCGGATTGTCGTTGCGTGTTTCAGATTTTGTGAATATCTTCAAGAAGCCTAAAGCTATGCTGGCAGGGCTTGTGGGACAGTTGGTCGTTTTGCCGTTGATTGCTTTTGGCATCGGTTCCATCGGTCACCTCCAACCAGAATTCTTCATAGGCATGATGCTGATTGCATGCTGCCCTGGAGGATCATCCAGCAACATATTCTCCAAACTCGCAAAAGGTGACATCGCGCTCTCCGTTTCACTGACGGCATTCAGTTCCATCATCACCCTCTTCACGCTACCATTTATCATGCAGTTGACGACATCCCATCTGGGAGAGGCCGTAGGCATTACCCTTCCAGTAGGCAATCTGCTGAAACAAAATCTGTTCACCATGCTTCTGCCTATAGTGATAGGCATCTGTGTGAGACACCGATTGGAAAGAGGCGCACTAAGGATTGACAAAGTTCTTTCGAAATGCGCTTTCCCAGCACTGATGATTCTTGCTGCTATATTCTTTATTCAGAACAAGTCCGTCATTGTTTCGCACTTTGAAATGCTCGGACTTGCAACCGGAGGGTTGATACTGGGTTCTATTCTTGTTGCTGTGCTAATCAGCGTGGTACTTCGACTCAAAACGACAGAGAGGAGGACAATTGTCATCGAAGTCGGGATGCAGAATGCCGCCCAAGCAATTGCAGTCGCGACCAGTCCTTTCGTTTTCGCGAATGCGGTGATTGCCACACCGGCGATTATCTATGCCCTTCTGATGAACATCGTGTTGCTCACCTATGTTGCATTTGTAAGCAAATACTAACCCAAGTTTCTTACTTTTTCATCATTCGATCCATTTCACGGCGGTCGTCACGTTCCTTCATCGACTGACGTTTGTCGAACTGCCTCTTTCCACGAGCCAATGCAATGACAAGTTTGGCCAACCCCTTCTCGCTGATGAAAAGCCTTATGGGCACAATGGTCTGCCCAGGCACCTTCTCCGAGGCCTGCAACTTGCGCAATTCCTTTCGGTTGAGCAACAGCTTACGCTCGCGCCGTGCCGCATGGTTGTTGTACGATCCATAAAAATATTCCGACACATTCATGTTCTTCACCCAAAGCTCACCAGCCACGAAGTAGCAATAAGTGTCCGTCAGGCTGGCCTTGCCAAGCCTGATAGACTTTATCTCCGTGCCAGTAAGCACGATACCTGCCGTGTATGTGTCGATGAATTCGTAATCGAACGAAGCCCGACGGTTCTTGATGTTTATTGAAGCTGGTTTCATACTTTATATATTCGGGACTGTTAAGCGATTTAATCATTGGCAAAAAAAGACAAAAATGATTCGTTACGACTGCAAAAATAATAAAAAGAACTTAAAATGTCGCGTGGATTGACAACCATTTGCAATCTTTGAGTAATTTTGCGAGCAAAACAATAAAAAAAACAAATAGAAATGACAAAGAAACAAAACATCGCAACATTCCTCGTTTCAATCTTACTGATTGCAACCCTGCCATCGTGTCTCAAGAAGGCGTATGAAAGCGGCGATGGTACTGACTCTGCCCAGTATGGTGCCTACGTCACCATCTATGGGAACTATGACACAGGCTACACCTTCCTTACCGACGAGGGAGCCATACTCTACCCTACATCGGCCAGCATCACGTCCGTGCTCCCCGAACTTACTTACAAGGATCATGGCATCAGTCGCGCTCGCGTCACCTTCAGTGTGGTGGGTTTCACTCCGTCCGTCATCACGCCCGGCGAGGAATACACCATCAATCTTGTATCCACGGGCTATGAGTCGTACATAGAGACGCGCAACACCATCGAGCTGTACGACAATCGGGAAGCCATCGACACCTTGGAAGCAAAATCGAAGACAATCTATTCCATCGACGAATCGTTGTCGCGAATTGCCAACGGTTACATCAACCTGTGCATCAACTACAGCTATTTCTCGGCTTTCACCATGGATTTGGCCATCAACAGCCAGACCGATGTGGATGTGGCCCACAACACCATCACCTTCACGTTTTATTACGACAGCACCAACACCTCCATGGGCATGGATGCTACCGGCCTTTTCAGCTTCCTTGTGCCCGACTACATCGTACAACAGATGACCTCCAACATAGTATGTATAAAAATAAACGGCTACGGACCTTCCGGACAATTGGGTCTGCTGGCACAATTTTTCCCCACCATCGACAAGTTGAGACATACCGACCTGAACGCCTACCAACCTTGATTTTTCCAAAAACGACAAAAAAAACCATACGACAATGAAAAAAATCCTATCTGCAACCTCCCTCGGTCTGCTTCTGTCTGCCTTGCTCATACTCCCATCGTGTTTCGAGACCGACGAGAGCAACAAAGCTTTCAGATGCTTTGGCACTCTTTACGGCAGTTTCGCAAGCGGCTACACCGTCCTTAGCGACGATGGTGTCTTTCTCTATCCCACCAACGAGAGCATACTCAAAGCCGTGCCCGACCTGGCGAATGCCAACAACATCCGCCGCGTGTTCTTCTGGTTCAATGTGGTAGGCGACAACCAGCCAGCACAACTCGTGCGCGGACAGGCCTACGACATCAACATCGTGGCCAATGGCCAGAACTATGGCTCGTCGGCCGACGACCTCATCGACATCTACGACAACACCGCCGCATCCGACACTCTCTGGGCTCATCCGCAACCTCTGGTAAGCGTGAGCGAGGGTCAGTCGTGGGTGGCCAACGGCTACATCAATCTCTGCACCTATTTTATGTATAGCTACACGTCGCCGTTCTCCATGGACCTGGCCTACAACAGCAGCTGCGACATCGACACCGAAAACAATATCGTCACCGTCACCCTTTGCTACAACTCCACGGCTACGTCCGCTACCAATTCCGCCTACACTTATTTCCACTACCGACTGCCCGACGACCTGCAAGGAAAGCTGAAGGTAGATAAAAAAGTCACCTTCAAGATTCGCGGAATGCTCGACACGACCAACACACAGAAGGATATCGCAACCATTCAGTGTGCCTACGCAGATGTAAAGGAGACTCGTCCGACATTTCAACTTTTTTCGGAATAACCGTAAAGGAGAGCACACCATTCAGAAACTGACCCGATTCCTCGGACTTGTATGCCCGAACACGCTTGAATCAAATCTGCAAAATCTAAAGGAGGTATCAAAACGGTACGTGCGCTAAGTGTTTGCTTATGTTTTTTCGACGAGTTGAACTCATAGACCTATGATAATCATGAATTATCATAGGTCTAAAGTTCTATAATCACAATTGAAACAACAAATCCTCATGTGGCTGTTGTTATCCTTCCTATCGGCTACGCTGCTCGGTTTCTACGATGTGTTCAAGAAACTCTCCTTGCGCGACAATGCCGTCATACCCGTGTTGTTTCTCAACACCCTCTTCTCCACGCTTATTTTTCTGCCGGTCATCGTCGGCACAGCCTCCGACTTCTGCTGGGAACAGCAACGCCTCATTGTGCTCAAGGCCGTCATCGTGCTTTCGTCATGGGTGTTCGGCTATCTGGGCATCAAGCATCTACCCATCACTATTGTCGGTCCTATCAATGCCACCCGTCCCGTATGGGTGCTGGTGGGTGCGTTGCTGATGTTTGGTGAACGCCTCAATCTGCGGCAGTGGCTTGGAGTCATTCTTACGGTCATTTCCGTTTATCTGCTTAGTCAAAGCGGACGGCGCGAAGGCATCCGCTTCGCTCACAATCGTTGGATTTACTATGTTGTTCTTGCCGCCGTGTTGGGAGCCGTCAGTGCTCTCTACGACAAGTATCTCATGGCACCTCTTGGACAGGGAGTCGGCATCGACCGTCGTCTGGTACAATCGTGGAACAATCTCTACCAGATGATTCTCATGGGCATGGCCATGTTTACGCAACGTCGTACTTCCACTCGGTTTCATTGGCATTGGGCCATCCTATGCATCTCGGTTTTCCTGTCGGCTGCCGACTATGTCTATTTCCAGGCACTCAGTCTCGACGATGCTCTCATCTCGGTAGTATCCATGATTCGTCGTGGCTCCGTGCTGGTGTCGTTCTGCTTCGGCGCAATTGTCTTTCACGAAAAGAACCTCAAGAGCAAGGCCTTCGACCTCGCGCTTGTATTCATTAGCATGTTGTTGCTCTATCTGGGCAGTGCCCACTGACACTGATGACCGACAGGAACATTTACGCCGACTGGAATGAATTAAGAATTAAGAATTATGAATTTTCGACCAACAAAAGAAACATGTCAAGAGTAACTTTATCTAAATTATTGTCTGCAGGCTTGATGCTGATGGGCATCGTGCATGTGTCGGCCACTTTCAGTCCCATCATTGCCAGCAAGTTGGAAATGCTGGACGAAGCAGGTCGTCGTGCCTTCACCTACATGAGCCTGATGTGTGGTACATTGCTTGTCGTGGGGGGAATGGTGGCATACATGCTTTCCGACAAGATAAAAGAGTTTGGCTTTCTGCGTAAGCCGTATCTGTTTGTCCTATCTACATGCTGTGTCGATGGCTTGCTTGCTGTGATATACATGCCGCACAATCCCTGTGCATGGGTGATATTGGCTCTGTCAATCCCTCTCCTGGCTATTCATTTCTTACACGATTCAAAAACAAATGCTAAAGAAAGTAAATAACAAATGAACATGAACGAAACAAAATTCTGTCAGAGTTGTGGAATGCCTCTGACCAATGAGATTCTCGGCACCAATGCCGATGGCAGCACGAATGCGGATTACTGCATCTATTGCTACAAGGATGGCGCCTTTACGGGCGACTATACCATGGAAGAAATGGCGGAATATTGCTCCATGTTTGTAGAGGAATACAACAAACACACGGGGCAGCATCTCACGGCGTGTGAATACAAGCAGAAGTTGCTCAAGTACTATCCAACCCTCAAACGCTGGAACACACCTGCCGATGCCATTCCTCGTACCGAACACCCCATGAAGAAAGTGTTTGTCGATGAGGTGAATGCCCTCGGCATCTCCGAACTACACATCAGCAACCTTTATGTGCTATCAGGCTCGTTCATCAACCAACCATACAATGTCAATGGCAATGAGGTGCGACTTTTGAACGACAACGCAACTTACTGGGGCAATCAGGTTCAAAAATCCAACGGCCGTTGCTATGGCATCGCTTGTTGCGATGAGTACATTCTCGTTAGTGAATATGGCAAGGATGGTAGCGACCCGGAAATTGTGCTGTTCAAAAGAAGATGACCATGATGTATCAATGTCACCCGCCAGCCGCACATACATAGCCATCGACCTGAAATCGTTTTTCGCATCCGTCGAGTGTGTGGAGCGAGGTCTCGACCCGCTCACCACAAACTTGGTTGTGGCAGACGAGAGCCGCACGGAAAAGACAATCTGTCTGGCCGTGTCGCCCTCGTTGAAAGTATGGGGCATCGGTGGCAGGGCACGCCTCTTTGAGGTCGTACAACGTCTTCGTGCGGTAAATACTGAGCGCAGGAGCAACGCTTCAGGCCGTCGCCTTACGGGCAAGTCGTGGAAGGACGAGGAACTGAAGGAGCATCCCGATTGGGAGGTCGATTTCATCGTTGCCCCACCACAAATGGCAAAGTACATCAGCTACAGCACCACGATATACAAGATATATCTCAAGTATATCGCTCCTGAGGACATCCATGTCTATTCCATCGATGAGGTGTTCATCGATGCGACAGCCTATCTCGCCACCTACAAGATGTCGGCCCACGAACTGGCAATGACCATGATAGGCGACGTGCTGAAGCACACCGGCATCACGGCGACAGCTGGCATCGGCACGAACCTGTATCTCTGCAAGATAGCCATGGACATTATGGCAAAGAGGATGCCAGCCGATAAAGATGGCGTACGTATCGCCGAACTCAACGAGGCGACATACCGTGAAAAACTGTGGGACTACACCCCCATCACCAAGTTCTGGCGCGTGGGCAAAGGCATTGCCGAACAATTGGCCCAATACGGCATGTTCACCATGGGCGACGTGGCGCTTTGCTCAGTAGAGCGGGAGGAATTGCTCTACAAACTCTTCGGCGTGAATGCGGAACTCCTCATCGACCATGCCTGGGGCTGGGAACCTTGCACCATCGACCAAGTGAAGGCCTATCGGCCTAAAACCAACTCGCTCAGTAGCGGACAGGTTCTTTCGGAGCCTTACACCTTCAAGAAAGCCCGTGTCGTGGCTCAGGAAATGGCCGATGCCGCCGTACTCGACCTCGTCGGCAAGCACCTTGTCACCGACCAACTTGTGCTCACCGTGGGCTACGGCACAGAATCCCTGAAAAACCCCGATCCGACGGCAAGCTATCAGGGTCCCGTGACAGTTGATCATTACGGCCGACAGGTGCCCAAGCCTGCCCATGGCACGGTCAATCTTGGCCATCACAGCTCCTCAGGCAAACTCATAGCCGAAGCCGTGGTCGCGCTGTTCGATCGAATCGTCGATCCAAGACTCCTGGTACGCCGTCTCAACCTCACGACCAATCATGTCGTCGGCGAGGAGAAAGCGGCGAGTGAATGTCGCGCACCCATCCAGCTCGACCTCTTCACCGACCATGAGGCACTCGAAAGGCAAAGGGGGGTGGAAAAAGAAAGGCTTGCAAAGGAGCGTAGGATGCAGGAAACACTTCTGAACATCAAACAAAAGTACGGCAAGAACTCCATCCTTCGCGGACTCAACTTCGAAGAGGGGGCAACCGCCATGAAGCGCAACAAACAGATAGGAGGACACAAGGCATGAACAAATACGACAAGATCATTCACCTTCCCCACCATGTCTCAAGCAACCATCCCCCGATGTCAATGCACCAACGTGCCGCCCAGTTCGCACCCTTTGCGGCATTGACAGACCACGAGGAGGCCATCAACGAAACGGCACGACATCTGGAACACTGGGTGGAACTGTCCGAACACGAACGTGGCGTCCTCGACAAGAAGTTCTCCCTGCTTTTGGAGCACATCAACGAACATCCGGCTGTCAGCATCACACACTTCGTCCCCGACCCACTCAAGGAGGGGGGACGATATGCCACACACGCGGGAGTGGTCAGGAAATGGGATGGGCACGAACAAGTCCTGACCTTCGACGACGACACGAAAATAAAGGCTATCCACATCGTTGATATCGAGCGAAGGCCATAGCTATCTCATAAAGATGCCATATACGGCCGATCCCGAACCCGACATGGAGGCGTAAAGGGCTCCTGCATCGTACATGCGTTGCTTCGCCTCGGCTATTTCCGGGTGACAGGGGAACACACTGGCTTCAAAATCGTTGGTCATCAGCTCGCGCCATTCCTCCACAGGACGCGTCACGACCTTCCGCAGCGACACCTCGGGTCGATGGGGCGTGATGTGGCTGAAAGCCTCGCGGGTGGATACGGACACACGGGGCTTCACAATGCGTATGTCGTATCGGCTCAGGTCCACTGGGATGGGCTCGAACACCTCGCCCACCCCGGTGGCAAACACGGGGGTGTTGCGGATGAAAAAGGGGCAGTCGGCTCCCAACCTAAGCGCAAGCTGCTCCAAGCGGATGTCTGGAAGCCGAAGCGAGAAACGCTCGTTGAGCAGCCGGAGGGTGAAGGCAGCATCGCTCGACCCTCCTCCCAAGCCCGCACCCGTAGGGATGCGCTTCGTCAGGCGGATGTGCACAGGCGGCAGGTCGGGAAACTCATCGCGGAGCAAGCGGTAGGCCTTCATCACCAGATTGTCGTCAGCATCGCCTTCCACCCACACGCCCCCACAGGTGAGCCGCAGCGTGTCCGACTCCTCCAAATGGAGCTCGTCGGCCAAGCCGTGAACAGGATAGAACACAGTCTCCAAGTCGTGATAACCGTCGGGGCGGCGGCCTACGATGTTGAGTCCCAAGTTTATTTTGGCATTGCAAAGCATGGTTCCCTATTTTTTGTTTTTGCAAAAGTACAGATTAATTTTGAATTATGAATTTTGAACCTATGATAATTATGAATCATGAATCGACAAACAAAACAAACAAAAAACGGAGCCGCGCTGTCACAGCGAAGCTCCGAGCACAAACACAACAAATGAAAAACAGAACAACTTTACAAACAACCTTTTCTCCTCATTATCAACAAAAACAAAACAACCAAGTATCATAGCTGAAATGGTTTTAGGAGTTCGACGAAAAGTTGATGTTGCGCCCAAAATTTTTGGCTTTGTGGTTTCCGGAATCACGATGCAAAAATACGGTGAAAAAAACGCTTGTCAAGAGCAGGGGACATGATCGGGATAATTATGCAGAGAAATGCAATATCTTGGGCTGATTTTGGGTGCGTCGCATGATTATGTTGAAAATTTATTTTCATCGTTAGGGAAACCCACGCGCATCGGCTCGCGTGGCGTTTTTCATCGTTAGGGTTGGGGTGTTCGCACTGCGAGGGGAGAAGTGCGCCACCGCGAGAGGAAGTGTTTGTTTGTCGCGGCGAATTGCAAGCGTGCGACGCTTATATATATAGGGTTAAAATTTTTAATCGGGCATTTCGAAAAAACTTCCGAAAAAGATGTAATTTTGCGACAAAATTCCAAACAAATTCATCGTATGAAAAAAACAGTAGTTCTCTTAGGGGCTGTGGTAGCGGCACTGGTGGCATGCACAAGTGAACCTCGTTCAAAAGTGGTGGAATTCGACAGCTCAATGGAAGTGTCGGGAGAGAAGTTTGCCATCGGCGACATCACCGCAGGTCTTCCCATGAATTGGGACGAATACAACTATGTGGTGCTGGAGTACAAGATTACTACGGCACAGCGTTTCCATGTGGGATTCACGACAGCCGACGGATATAATGAGTTGCGCGTGATGTGTTATGTGCCAGGCGCGTGGAACAAATTGGCCATCCCCTTGAAATTTTTCAGGCAGGAACCTGGAGCCGCAGTGGATTTGGCCGCCACATACAACCAACCTCGCTACACGGGGTGGATAAATCTTGGAGGGAAACGCGGAGCCTTGCATCGTGTCGATTCAATTGGTTTTCGGATGAGAGCTCCTATAGGCAATCCAAGGCTTGAGATTCGTTCCATATCCTTGTCGGTCGATGACCCTGGCGATTCATATCTTGAGAACATTCCGGCGGTCGATGAGTTCGGCCAGTGGAACTTGTCCGATTATGAGGGTAAAATCCATTCTCTCGACGAATTAAGGGCCTCATGGGCGGCCGAAGATGCTTTGGACAGCTCCACAAACGCATACAATTATTCCAGATATGGAGGGTATCGGCAAAAGCGTGTCCAGGCTACAGGCTATTTTAGGACAGAGAAAATCGATGGCAAATGGTGGTTCGTCGATCCTGAGGGCTATCTGTTTCTTTCGCATGGCGTCGATTGTGTGAGCGCGGGAGGTGGCGGCCAGATTCGCGACCTCGACAAACGAGAGAAGATGTATAAGGAAATACCTCCGATGCCTGCATCGGGTAGGGGAACGCCTTCGTTTGGCCGGTGGAACCTACAACGCCGTTATGGAGATGATTTCAGGGAGAAAGCCAACGAGCAGATAATCCGCCGCATGAATCGTTGGGGATTGAACACGATAGCCAATTGGTCGGGGCTTGATGTCGTTGCGCAAAACAAGAAGGCCTTCATGCTACAGCTTCGCGACATAGGCATCGCCCCTGAACTGATGGGGCTGGCCGACGTTTATTCACCAAGCTTTCATTCGAATGTGGATAGTGCCATTCTATCGTTTGTCGCCGCATACCGCGACAATCCTTGGCTGATAGGCTATTTCTTGGGAAACGAACCTGCATGGCTTGGACGTGAGCTGCAACTCTGCCAGATGATACTCGAAGGAAAGGAACGCCCAATAAAAAAAGCGTTGCAGGCATATCTGTCTGCTGGTGATACGGAAGGCCGGCGGATTCAATTCGTTTTCGATACGTTCGACACGTTTATCAAGTATGTGAATTCGTCGTTGAAGAAAAACGACCCCAACCATCTGAACTTAGGCATTCGTTTCGGCAATATCATGGGCATCGACAAACGATTGCTGATCAGTTGTAAGGACGCATTCGACGTGCTGAGTTTCAATTGCTACAGCCTTTCCCCCGACCGCAAGATGCTCGATTTTGGGGAGGAAGTGACAGGGCTCCCGATGATTGTGGGCGAATATCATTTTGGGACGGTTGACAGGGGCATGGCACAATCGTTGTGGCAAGTGGAATCGCAGGCAGAACGTGGTGTGGCATACCGTTATTACACAGAGAATGCTTTTGCACATCCCAATTTAATTGGTACGGCATATTTCCAGTGGTGCGACCAGGACTTTACCGGGCGATTCGATGGCGAAAACTACAATTGCGGTCTGATAGATGTGACAGACCGTCCATATTCGCATCAGGTGGAGGCAATGTCGGAAACCTCGAAACGATTGTTCGGTGTTCATAGTGGCTCGACGAACCCATTCTCACAGCAGCCTGTAAGGCCAAGAGGGCACGGTGGGATGCCCGAGGAGTGGATCGTGAAACAACAATAGGAAAGCATGAAGGATTATTTACGGCAAGCCTTACATAAACAAGGAATCGATGAGCTGAACGAGATGCAACAGACATCGTCGAAGGTGTGGAATACCCATGCGGATGTGTTGCTGTTGGCTCCTACGGGCTCTGGCAAGACCTTGGCGTACTTATTGCCTTTGGTGGAGTCGTTGGACGAAAAAATCCACTCGGTTCAGGCCGTTGTGGTGAGTCCGACCAGAGAGTTGGCTTTGCAGATTGATGATGTGTTGAAATCGTTGAACGTGCCTTTCCGTTCGATGAGCGTGTATGGTGGAAGGCCTACGATGGAGGAGCATCGCACAATGAAGGGAATCTCACCCAGCATTGTCGTGGGAACTCCAGGACGCTTGAACGACCATCTCCAAAAGCATAATTTCGAGGGGAAGGATGTGAGGTACTTGGTCATAGACGAGTATGACAAGTGTATGGAATTAGGATTCCAGGACGAGATACAAAACTTGCTCAGACAATTGAACTCAGTGAGGCAACGCTTCCTGACATCGGCTACCCAACTGCCCAACGTGCCTCTGTGTGAATATGGTTTCCAACAACTCGACTTCTTGGATGAACGTAGGCCGGAGATTGCCTTTCGCATGGTGATGTCGCCCATCAAGGATAAGCTTGGTGCTTTGTTGCAGCTGCTGTGTCGGTTGGGGCAAGAGCAGACCCTGGTGTTTTGCAATCATCGCGAAAGTGTGGAACGTGTAGGACAATTCCTTAAATCAAACGGGGTTTGTTGTAGCGTGTATCATGGAGGATTGGAACAGGATGTCCGCGAAAAGGCATTGGCGCGTTTTCGCAACGGAAGCGCCTTGGTGATGGTCTCTACCGATTTGGCAGCAAGAGGACTGGATATAGATGGGGTTGACAATGTGGTGCATTACCATCTACCTTTGAAGCGTGAGGATGTCGTCCATCGGAATGGCAGGACGGCACGGTACGGAAAATCCGGGCATGTGTACTATTTGCTTCACGACGATGACATCCAAAACAACACCGTAGTGGATTTATCATTGTGTTCCATCTTTCCGCTTCGCGACGTCATCGCTACACCTGCTTCGCCCAAATATGTCACCATGTATATAGGAAAGGGGAAGAAGGATAAGGTCAATAAAACCGATGTTTTGGGCTTGTTGTGTAAAAAGGCGAATCTGTTGCCGGCCGAGGTCGGAAAGATAGATGTGTTCGACCATCATTGTTTTGTCGCGATCAGTGCCGCCAAACAGCGACAAGTCATAAGCTGCTTGCAAAATGAAAGGGTCAAGGGAGTCAAAACTGTCTTTGAGATAGCAAAATGAAAGCAAAAGAGCCGATTAGTGTTAAATTTGCAACATACCTTTGGCGTATCGGAAAAGATTTGTAAATTTGCACGGTTTTTTTTATGAATTAAACAACAGATAGTATAAAATGAAAAAGCACAATTTCTGTGCGGGACCTTCAATGTTGCCCCGCGAAGTGATAGAAGAAACAGCTAAAGGTGTACTCGATTTCAATGGCTCTGGCTTGTCCATTTTGGAAATCAGTCACCGTTCAAAAGACTTCCAGGCAGTACTTGATGAGGCGACAACGTTGTTCAAGGAGTTGTTGGGTGTCCCCGACGGTTATAGCGTACTGTTCTTGGGCGGCGGAGCGAGCATGGAGTTTTGTTTGGCTCCAATGAATTTCTTAAATAAAAAAGCGGCCTATCTGAACACCGGCGTTTGGGCAAAGAAGGCCATCAAGGAGGCAAAGCTTTTTGGGGAGGTTGTCGAAGTGGCTTCTTCGGCTGATGCCACATACAATTACATACCCAAAGGCTATTCCGTTCCTACGGATGTCGATTATTTTCATTACACCAGCAATAACACCATTTACGGCACACAGATTCGTGAGACTCCCGATAGTGCAGTGCCCTTGATTTGTGACATGTCGAGCGACATATTCTCCCATCCTGTGGATGTGAGCAAGTACATTTGCCTTTATGGTGGTGCCCAAAAGAATTTGGCTCCTGCTGGTGTCGCATTTGCGGTTGTACGCAATGACGCATTGGGTAGGGTAGGGCGTGTCATTCCTACGATGCTCAACTATCAGACACATGTCGATGGTGGAAGCATGTTCAACACACCTCCTGTGTTGCCGATTTACTCGGCCATGCTCACGCTTCGTTGGCTAAAGGCCAATGGTGGAATCCCTGAAATGGCCCGTCGTGCCAAACAGCGTGCCGACATGCTTTATGCCGAAATAGATCGCAACAAGTTATTCCGCGCTACGGTTCCCGACAAGGCTGACCGTTCCTATATGAATATATGCTTTGTAATGAGCGATGAATACAAGGACTTGGAATCGGAATTCCTGACCTTCGCAACAGGACATGGAATGGTCGGTATCAAGGGACATCGTTCGGTGGGAGGTTTCCGCGCTTCTTGCTACAATGCAATGCCAATGGAAAGCGTGCAGGCGCTGATTGATTGCATGAAGGAATTTGAAAATTTACATTAATTGTTTTGATATGAAGGTTCTTGTTGCAACAGACAAACCGTTTGCGAAGGTGGCTGTTGAAGGTATTCGCGACATTGTAAGCAAAGCTGGTCTTGAATTCGCATTGCTTGAAAAGTATGTTGACAAATCAAAATTATACCAAG
>JAUNNV010000014.1:0-9049 GCA_030531335.1 Bacteroidales bacterium | reverse complement strand
TGGCGATGCCGATGCGCTGATTGTTCGCAGTGATGTGATCAATGCGTCGGTGTTTGATGCAGCTCCCTCGCTGAAAATCGTTGTCCGTGCAGGTGCGGGTTACGACAACATCGATTTGGTGGCGGCTACAGCCCATGGCGTGTGTGTGATGAACACTCCTGGGCAAAATTCCAATGCGGTGGCCGAACTTGCATTGGGACTAATGGTCATGGCTGTGCGTAATTTCTACGAAGGAACTGCCGGTACAGAGTTGAGAGGGAAAAAACTGGGCATCCACGCCTATGGCAATGTGGGACGCAACGTGGCACGCATCGCTCGTGGATTTGGCATGGAAATCTATGCCTATGATGCATTCTGTCCTAAAGATGTCATCGAGGCGGACGGTGCCGTGGCTGTTGATAGCGCGGAAGAGCTTTACTCAACATGTGATGTCGTTTCATTGCATATCCCTGCAACTGATGAGACAAAAAATTCCATCAATCGCAAACTGGTCGATTTGCTTCCAAAGGGTGGTTTGCTGGTGAATACGGCACGCAAAGAGGTGATCAATGAGACCGAACTGATTCAGCTTATGTCGGAACGTTCGGATATACGGTATGTGACCGATGTGATGCCTGCCGCCGATGGGAAGTTTCGCCAACTCTTTAGCAATCGCTATTTTGCCACTCCAAAGAAGATGGGAGCCCAAACTGCCGAGGCAAACATCAATGCAGGACTCGCTGCGGCCAATCAGATTGTCGCTTTCTTAAAGGAAGGAATCACAAAATACCAGGTAAACAAATAGGAGATGGCAACAGTCAAACCATTTAGGGGCATTCGCCCTCCGCAGTCGTTGGTGGAGAGGGTAGTGTCTCGTCCGTACGATGTGCTTGATTCGACGGAGGCACGTATGGAGGCTGCAGGCAATCCTATGAGCCTTTATCATATTATCAAGCCTGAAATAGATTTCCCGGAAGGAACCAACGAACACGATGCGCGAGTCTATCCGAAAGCCGCCGAGAATTTTCGGATGTTCCAGGACAAAGGCTGGCTCGTACAGGACGAAAAAGAGAATTATTACATTTATGCGCAAACCATGAATGGGAAAACCCAGTATGGTTTGGTGGTAGGTGCATACGTGCCTGATTACCTGAACGGAGTCATCAAGAAACATGAGCTGACCCGTCGGGACAAGGAAGAGGATCGGATGAAGCATGTCCGCGTGAACAATGCCAATATCGAGCCTGTTTTCTTCGCCTATCCCGATGATGTCGTACTTGACAGCTTGGTGGCCCGTTATTCCGTTCAGCCTCCTGTCTATGATTTCATAGCCTCTGGCGATGGCTTCGGCCATAAGTTTTGGATTGTCAATGACGAAGAGGACATTCAAACCATAACCCAACAGTTCTCGATGATGCCGGCCCTTTATATCGCCGATGGTCATCATCGTAGTGCCGCAGCTGCCTTGGTTGGTGCGGAGAAAGCCAGGCAGAACCCCAACCATCGTGGCGATGAGGAATACAATTATTTCATGGCTGTGGCTTTCCCAGCCAGCCAGCTTACTATTATTGACTACAACCGTGTCGTGAAAGACCTTAATGGGTTGTCTGTCCAGCAGTTTTTGTCGGCTTTAAGCCAACATTTCATTGTGGAGCCCAAGGGTACGGACATCTATAGGCCTTCTTGTTTGCACAATTTCAGTCTCTATGTCGATGGCGCTTGGTATAGCCTTACGGCCAAGCCGGGTTCTTATAATGACGAAGATCCTATAGGGGTGCTCGATGTCTCAATTTCTTCACAATATATTCTTGACGAGATATTAGGCATCAAGGACCTGCGCTCTGATACACGTATCGACTTCGTGGGCGGTATTCGTGGACTTGGCGAGTTGAAGAGCCGCGTCGATTCGGGGAATATGAAGATGGCTTTGGCTCTTTATCCTGTCAGTATGAAGCAACTGATGGATATTGCGGATAGCGGCAATATCATGCCGCCCAAGACAACCTGGTTTGAACCTAAGTTGCGTAGCGGACTGATAATTCACAAACTTGATTAATAACGACGACACATACAAGACCATAGTTGCGCTTTCCGAAGGGACCTACTCCGAAAAGCGCAGTAAATTCATTGCTCTTGCCGTTCCTGTGACCACTGTTGACGATGTGAAGAAATATCTGACAGAGTGCCAAAAAAAATATTTTGATGCCCGTCATTTGTGCTATGCATACAAGCTGGGGGTTGATGGACTTGTTTTTCGGGCTAACGATAATGGCGAGCCATCGGGCACAGCAGGAAAGCCCATCCTTGGCCAAATCAATTCGCTCAATCTTACCGATGTGCTTGTCGTGGTTGTTCGTTATTTTGGCGGCATTAAACTTGGAACAAGCGGATTGATTGTCGCATATCGTACTGCCGCGTCGGAGGCCTTGGCCAATGCTCAAATAATTGAGAAGACGGTCGATGAGACTATATCCTTTCGTTTTGAATATCTGTTTTTGAATGAGGTGATGAAAGTGGTAAAGGAATTGTCCCCGGAAACACTTTTCCAAGAGTTCGATATGGATTGCATAATGAAACTTCGCATACGTAAATCTTTGATGCCTGTGTTGAAAAATAGATTGGAGAAAATCGAAACACTACATTTGATCCCTGATGTCTATAAAAAATGTTAAAAATAAGGGGCTGATATATAATATATAAAAAAAAAGTTCTTAATTTGGTGCATAAAACCTATTAACCAAATAAAACTTATAATTATGAATGAAATTATTGCTCAGATGGTTGAATTGGCAGCCGCATGGGAAAAAAATGCAAAGGCTCAATTGGAGAAAAACAACAAGGCTGCAGGAACACGTGCACGTAAGGCTTCATTAGAGCTCGAAAAGGCTTGCAAGCAATTCCGTAAATTGTCTTTGGAAGCATCAAAGTAATCAAGGATTTTTTCTTTACTTTATGTCATAAAGGTCATCATTTTTTCGAGTGGTGGCCTTTTATCGATTTTGTGAAAGTTTCTGTTTTTGTCGGATTTCTTGTGACTTGGTTGTTGTGCGTGGCTTGTGGAGCCCCTACCGAAACAACCGAAGTGGCCTTGCTGAATGTACAATCGTATGCCTTGCGCTATAAGGACAATGCCGCCTCAGAGGCGGCCGCCCACAAAGCTCTTTTGTTGAGCGGTGGTAATTCGGCACAGGCTTGCAACAACCTGGCGGCTTCTGCCTTTATTAACATGGATTTTGATTTGGCTGCCACATACTACGACAAGGTGTATGCTATTCCCGCCAATCCGGTTGAATACCTTGTGGCGGATATAGGCATGATGAAAATAAGCCAGCGTACCTCCTCGAACAAGGAGTTTTACGATTATCGTACGAGTGCCCTCCGTCGTATGGAGTCGTTGCGCTCGACCCATTCCCCACGTTTCCGTTTTGCTTGTTCCGAATTCTTTATTACATCGGCCGTTTATTACTATTATTTGCAACAAACCGACAAGGCTGTGGAGGCTATGGAGCAAGTTTCGGTTGATGATGTGTTGGCCGCAGACACGGCCCAATGGCTGTACTATGATTATATGCTTGGCTCTGGAGGCCTGTGTCAGGCACCGACCCGACGACAGGTGGTTCTCAAGGAATTCGATTACCTTGTGGAATGTTTGCAACTGGCCCAGCGTGGTGGCTTTGTGTATTTCGAGGCAAACTCTTCCCAGGCACTTGCCGATTTGCTGAAAATGCCGTCAAACTACCAGGTCCTGCTGAATGAACGGAAGGCCGTAATGCGTTTCCTGAATCCTGACGATTTGGATAGTTCCGCGCTTATCCTCCATTATGCCCACCATGCCATCCAATTGTTCATGAAGTTTGGCGATGATTATCAAACGGCTGGTTCATACCGCACTCTTGCAGAGTGCTACAATGAGCTGGGCGACCATGAAGAGGCATTGAAAAACCTTTATGTGGCTCTCCAATATTTGGGACGCGATGCAGAACTGAAAGTACCCGAGAGTGTTGCCCGAATACGTGAGCAGTTGAGTGTGACTTACGCTTTGTTGGGGCAGAAGGTGGAGTCGGATGCCAATAGGAATCATTATCTCGACCTCCTTGACTATACCCGTCAGGACAAGGAACTGGAAAGCCGCTATGCCGCGTTGCAAGCATCATCGCGCCATCTTGATGTGCTTTACGCCTGCACCATAGGTGGTGTGATACTATTGTTCCTGCTGTTCCTTTGGATTAATCGTCACATCCATGCCTATCAGGGAGGACGTCAGGAACAGCTCTCCAAGGAACAATACATACGTTGTTTGCACCTTGCCGAGAACAAGCGGCAGAACATGCTTCGTAAGACGTGTGTCTCGATTGTTACTGGCATGATACCTTTTATCGACCGTCTGGTGAGCGAGCTCGACAAATTCCAACAGTCGGGCAGTGTGAATTCAGGATTTCGTGTTCATGAGCGTTTGCAGTATATGGCCGAGTTGCTCGCTTGCATTAATGAGCACAACGACATATTGTCGTTGTGGATCAAGATGAGACAAGGCCAAGTAAGCTTGAAGGTGGAGAATTTTGTGCTTGAAGAATTGTTCGAGATGGTGCAGAAAAGCAAGAAAACGTTTGAGAACAAGCATTTGACGCTCCAGATAGAGCCGACTGATGCCGTGGTGAAGGCCGACAAGTCGCTTACGCTTTTCATGATCAACACGCTCATGGACAACGCACGTAAATTTACTCCCACAGGAGGAACAGTCCGATTATTTACGCAGTCAGACGCGGAAAGCGTCACCATCGTCATAGCCGACAATGGAAACGGTCTTTCGCCTGAGGATGTGAAGCATATTCTCGACGCAAAGGTTTATGAGGGCCGGCATGGTTTTGGCATCATGAATTGTAAAGGCATCATTGAGAAATATCGGAAGACCAATCCGATTTTCTGCGTGTGCGATTTCCGCGTGGAGAGCACCAAGGGAGAAGGCAGCCGTTTTATGTTTCGTTTGCCCAAAGGGGTGTTGGGTGTCATCATGGCGTTTGTGTTCGTCCTTACTGGCTGTGTCTCGTCGCCCATTGCCGATGCCTCGTCCATGCCTGCCGACACGTTGCTTGTCCAAGCCAATCGTTATGCGGAGCTTGTATATGCAAACAATGTGTCGGGCCGTCACGCCGAGGCGTTGCTTTTTGCCGACAGTGCCCTTGCGAGCCTTAACCACTACGTGTCCGAACATTATCCCGAAGAACCCCAGATGTTGCGTTTGACCGACGAAGACAATGCCGCGGAATTGACTTGGTGGCAAAAAGGCTATTATGTGGATTATTATGCTTTGCTTGATGTACGCAACGAGGCGGCTGTGGCCTTTTTGGCATTGGCCGACATCCCATCCTATCGTTATAACAACCAAGCATATACAGTTCTTTTCAAGCAAATCAGTGCCGACAAGTCGATTGAGAACTATTGCACTTCGTTGCAACACTCGTCGTTCGTACGCCAATGTTTGGCTTTCCTTTGCCTGTCGGCATTGTTGCTTTGGCTTTCCGTGGTGGCGGTCAAGGCATGGCGTGCCAATCGGGTGCGTCGTCTTCGGCTGGAATCCATGGCGGACGAATCGCAAAGAATGTCCTACGAGAACAATCGTTTGCATGTGCAGAACCTGGTACTCGACAATTGTTTGTCAACCATCAAGCACGAAACCATCTATTATCCGAACAAAATAAGCCAGATTGCCTCCACACTGAATCCTGATGTCGAATCCACCGAACTTCGGCAACGTGTGGCCGACATGGCGGAGCTTGTCGTGTATTATCGAGGTGTGTTCGACATCCTGAGCCGTTGTGCCGTTCGGCAACTCGACGAGGCAACATTCCGACGTTCCTTCTTGTCATCGACCCAGTTGTCGGCCATAGTGGAACGTGTTGCGAAGCGTCTGTCGGCAAAACGTGGACGAGAGTGTCAGGTTGACATTCAGGTGCAGAAACTCGGCGTTTGTGTTGATGAGGTACTGTTCCAACTACTTGTTGACAATGTGTTGGGTGAGGCTATGAATACATCGCACGATGACCAACCGCTTCGGCTTGCGTTTCGGATAACCCCCGACAGTGATGTCCGTTTTACTCGTTTTGAATTCATCTATTACGGAAGGCACTGCTCTTCCGATGAGTTGAATCAGTTGTTTTATCCGCATTTGGATGGAATGAGAGTCCTTCCCGATGGCGAGTTGCGGGGGATTGAGTTCTTGGTGTGCAGACAAATTATAAGGGAACACGATGAATATGCGGGCAGGCGTGGCTGTCGTATCAATGCCGAACCTACAGATGAAGGTATGAAATTATGGTTTACCTTACCCAAATCAATATGTGAGACGAATTCTAAAACAAAGAAAAATGAAATATAAGGTTATCATCGTAGAAGATGTGAAATTGGAGTTGAAGGGAACGGAGGAAATCTTTCGTCACGACATCCCCGATGCCGAGGTCATCGGTACAGCCATGACCGAGGCTGAGTTTTGGCCTTTGATACGGCAGAACGTACCCGATATGGTGTTGCTCGACCTTGGGCTTGGTGGCTCTACAACCATTGGCATTGACATCTGTGCCCGTTTGCGCAGCACTTATCCTTCGTTGAAAGTGCTTATCTTTACGGGCGAGATCCTCAACGAGCGTTTGTGGGTCGATGCCCTTGATGCCGGAGCCGATGGTATAATCTTGAAAACAGGAGAACTGTTGACTGCCATGGACGTGGAGGCGGTGATGCATGGCAGACGAATGGTGTTCAACCAACCCATTCTGGAGAAAATCGTAGCTCGTTTCCGCCAATCGATACTCGCCGATCAGCGTTGTCAGGAGGCATTCATCAATTACGACATCGATGAATACGATGAACGTTTCCTTCGTCATTTGGCGTTGGGTTATACAAAGGATATGATTGCTTCCTTACGTGGTATGCCTTTTGGAGTGAAGTCGCTCGAAAAACGACAGACCGACTTAATAGCCCGTCTTTTCCCATTAGGAGAGCAGAGTGGGGTCAATGCCACTCGTTTGGTTACCCGGGCTCTCGAACTTGGGGTCATCGACATCAATCATTTGGAACCTGATGATGAGTGAAGTTGAAAAATAAGTGGGAAAAGTTGTCGGTTTGAAAAAAAAAACGTAATTTCGCGCCGATTCTGAGTGTGATGTAATGAGAATAGGATGGTTCCGTAGCTCAGCTGGATAGAGCAACGCCCTTCTAAGGCGTGGGTCTTGGGTTCGAATCCCAACGGAATCACGCAAAGTCAAGGCTACAAATCGATAATAACCATTGATTTGTAGCCTTTTCGTTTTTGTGGGTCTTCTTCGGTGTGGCCTTCTATCCTACGTCGTAATCTGGATGGTTGCTATAATATCTTCGGTATTAGAGTGACTTTGTGGTTTGTACCGATACTCATAAAAAACACACACAAACAAGGTTCGAACAATATGTCCGAACCTTGTTTATCTTAAATATACAATGTGTCGATTATTCCGCAGCAGTCTCCTCGGCATCCGAAACTACCGTGAAAGGTATTTCCACTGACACTTCCTTGTGCAGCTTTAAGGTAGCGACATAAGAACCAACTTCCTTCACACCCTTCACGATGATGACCTTACGATCAATCTTGTATCCGAGTTTCTCCAATTCCTCAGCTATTTGGATGTTGCTGACAGAACCGAAGATGACACCTGTCGAGCTGACCTTTGTAGCTATTGTCAGAGATACATTCTTCAACTGTTCAGCCAAAGCCTGGGCTTCTTCCTTGATCTTGGCCAACTTGTGGGCACGCTGTTTCAGGTCTTCAGCCAGCACCTTTTTTGCCGATGGTGAAGCTATGACAGCCTTACCGGTAGGAATCAAATAATTACGACCATATCCTGCTTTCACGTTTACAATGTCATTCTTGTAACCCAAGTTGATGACGTCTTCTTTCAGTATAAGTTCCATAAGTATCTCCTCCTAATATTATTTCATCAAATCGGTTACGAAAGGCAGCAATGCCAAGTGACGGGCTCTTTTCACAGCCTGGGCAACGCGACGCTGATACTTCAGTGAGGTGCCAGTGATGCGACGAGGCAATATCTTGCCCTGTTCGTTCAAGAACTTCTTCAGGAACTCGGGATCTTTGTAGTCGATATACTTAATGCCACTTTTCTTGAAACGGCAGTATTTCTTCTTCTTGACATCAACTGATGGTGGTGTCAGGTAACGGATTTCTGATTGTTGCTGTGCCATGATTAATCCTCCTTTTTAGCTGATTTCAGATTTCTTCTCTTTGCAGCATACTCAGCAGCGAACTTGTCGAGCTTCACAGTAAGGAAACGCATTACGCGCTCATCGCGACGGAAATTCACCTCCAACGTCTCAATCGTTGCCGGTTCTGCATTAAACTCTATCAACTGATAAAAACCAGTCGATTTCTTTTCGATGGGGTAAGCCAATTTCTTCATACCCCAGTTTTCCTCATTGACAATTTCTGCACCTGCATTGGTCAAGATGCCCTTGAACTTGTCAACCGCTTCCTTCATCTGAACATCAGACAAAACGGGAGTCAAAATGAAAACGGTTTCGTATTGGTTCATACAATAAATAATAAATAATTATGTTGTTAATAAAACGGCTGCAAATTTAGCCATTTTCGTTCAAATACACAAGCCATTCCATCCATTTTTCCCTTAAATATCCTGTTTTTGACGTTTTTCCTGCAAAAAATTTCCGTAAATGAAGAATATTGCTTTAATTTGTCGTTCACAAATGAAACACTATATAAAAATATAAAAAAATGAAAACATTCCAGAAATTCATCGGCCTCATTATGATTATTGTTGCCGCATTAGCACTTGTATTGGCATTCATTACCGAAAGTCCATTGGTTAATTCCAACCCATTCCTTTTCGGCATGGCTGCACTCATCGTCATAGGTTTGGTTGCCTATATTCTGCTCAACAAGCGCATCACTGAATAAAAAGACACGTTTCCCATTCTTTATTTACACAAACAAGCCTGGGCTCTGCGTTCGGATCGTCGAAAATTCGCTTATTTGAAGGAGGAAGATGAAATCAATGGGGCTCCATTG
>JAUNNV010000124.1 GCA_030531335.1 Bacteroidales bacterium | reverse complement strand
TAAATGGAATTGCCTATCTCTTCACCCGTGCGTTGCCCTGCCAGATGCTCCATATCTGTTCTTCGTCGGCAGGCTGTGCATAATCGGTGAGGAAAGTGGTGGCCAGCGCACCGCTTGCCCAGCCAAACTGTACACATTCTTCGGGTGTCCATTGCTTCAGGATGCCATAGAGCAAGCCACCCACGAAACCGTCGCCGCCCCCAATGCGGTCGAGCACGTGTATTTCGCGTGGCATGATGACATGCCAGTTGTCCTCCTCCAGCATGATGGCGCCCCAGTTGTGGCTGTTGGTGTTGTTCACCTGGCGCAGGGTGGTGGCATAGACTTGTGTGTTGGGATATTGTGCCTTTACGCGCTTGATCATTTCCTTGAAACCGTCAATCTTGGCGGCTATGTCCTTTCCACCCGCCTCGGGGCCTTCAATGCCCAAGCATAGCTGGAAGTCCTCCTCGTTGCCGATGAGAATGTCGGAGTAGCTGGCAATCTCGGCAAAGATGTCGTGCAGTTCCTGCTCACGTCCTTTCCAGAACGATGCGCGGTAGTTGAGGTCGAACGAGATGCGTGTGCCGTGTTTCTTGGCGGCACGTGCCAGTTCGAGGCAGAAACGGCTTGTCTCGGGGCTCAGGGCACCAATCAGTCCCGACAGGTGGATAATCTGCACACCCTCTTGCCCGAAGATGCGGTCCAGGTCGAAGTCCTTCACGTTCAGTGTGCGGCCCACCTCGCCTGCACGGTCGTTCCACACACGTGGGCCGCGCGACCCATAGCCGCTGTCGGCAATGTTTATTTGGTGGCGGTATCCCCATGGGCCACCCTGTTCCACCTCTGCACCCTCATAGTCCATGCCACGGCCTTTCAGGTTGGCCTTGATGAAATGAGCGAACGGACTGCCTTTCACGAAAGTGGTGAGCACTTTCACCGGCAGTCCCAAGTATGAGGCGATGCTTGCCACATTGGTTTCGGCACTTGTCGCCTGTAGCTTGAACAGGTCGCTACTGTGGACTGGTTGTCCATTCTCGGGAGTAATACGCAAGCCCATGCTGGTGGGGACAATCAGTGCGTATTTGCAGTTTTCTTTCAGTTTGATGTTCATTTTCTTTTATCGTATGTGTAGATGTACAAATATCGCACAAATTTACAACTTTATTTTGTCACCCCAAAAAGAAAGTCGCACGAAATCCAACATTTATTTTTGTGCGTCTCACTCGTATGCCTTACGACGACTCGTGGCGGTTGCCAATTCTTCTCGGAGGAATGTAGGTGTGTGGCCGAGTGTGGATTGCGACACTTCCTCGGGCGTGCCAGTCGATAATATCCTCCCTCCGGCGCGTCCACCCTCGGGACCCATGTCGATGATGTGGTCGGCCTGTTTGATGACATCGAGGTTGTGCTCGATGACAATGACAGTATTTCCTTTATCTACCAATAGGTTTAGCACTTTCATCAGTGCCTTGATGTCGTCGAAATGCAGTCCGGTGGTAGGTTCGTCGAGCACGTAGAGGGTGCGACCCGTGTCTTTCTTGGCCAACTCGGTGGCCAGTTTCACCCGTTGGCTTTCGCCGCCCGACAAGGTGCTGGACGGCTGGCCCAACTTGATGTAACCCAGGCCTACATCCTGCAACACTTTTATTTTGTAAAGTATGTTGGGCACATTCTCGAAAAAAACGATCGCTTGGTCGATGGTCATGTCGAGCACATCGGCTATGGACTTTCCCTTGAACTTTATCTCTAATGTCTGTCGGTTGTATCGCTTCCCGTGACATTCCTCGCAAGGTATCATCACGTCGGGCAGGAAATTCATCTCCAATGTCTTGTATCCGTTTCCCGAACAGGTCTCGCAACGGCCTCCCTTCACGTTGAACGAGAAATGACCGGGTTTGTAACCTCTGATCCTGGCTTCGGGAAGATTGACAAACAGGTTGCGTATGTCGGCGAAAACCCCGGTGTAGGTGGCGGGATTGGAGCGGGGCGTGCGGCCAATGGGCGACTGATCCACATTGACCACCTTGTCGATGAACTCAAGTCCTTCCACACTGTCGAAGGGGAGGGGCTCTTGCAATGAGTGATACAGTTTTTGCGAAAGAATGGGCTGTAGGGTGTCGTTGATTAAAGTGGATTTGCCGCTCCCCGACACGCCGGTGACGCAGACAAGCATTCCCAATGGGAAAGCCACATCCACATGCTTCAGGTTGTTGCCGCTGGCTCCATGAAGAATCAGGGAATGTCCGTTGCCCGTCCGACGCTTCTCCGGTGTTTCTATTTGAAGTGTTCCCTTGATATATTCGGCAGTAAGGGTGTTTGTCTGAAGCATTTGTCCGGGTGTGCCGGCAAACACCACCTCACCTCCCAACCGGCCTGCCCGTGGTCCTAAATCCACAATGTAGTCGGCCGCAAGCATCATGTCGCGGTCGTGTTCCACCACAATGACAGTGTTGCCCATGTCGCGCAGTTTTTTCAGCGATTTGATGAGCCGGATGTTGTCGCGTTGGTGCAGGCCGATGCTGGGCTCGTCGAGGATGTACAACACGTTGACCAGCTGGGCGCCAATTTGTGTGGCCAGGCGGATGCGTTGGCTCTCGCCGCCCGAAAGGGTGGCGGAGGCACGGTTGAGCGACAGATAATCGAGTCCGACATCGAGCAGGAACTGTAGGCGGGTGCGGATTTCCTTCAATATCTCGACGGCAATGGCCCGCTGTCTGGTGTCAAGATATTCTTCTACGGTTGACACCCAGGCATGGAGCTCGCCGATGTCCATACTTGCCAACTCATGGATGTTCTTGTCGTGCAGCCGGTAATGAAGCGCCTCGCGGTTGAGCCGGGCACCATGACATTCGGGACACTCTGCCGTGCAGGCAAACTGTTCGGCCCATTTCTGCTCGGTTGCACTGGCATCCTGTAGTTGGGTGATGTACTTCACGATGCCATCGTATTGGCAGAAGTAATCGGATGTGGTGTGGATGACCTCGCTGCGCAAGCGCAAACGCTGGGGAGAACCATTGAGCACCTCGTCGATTACTTCGTCGGGAATATCCTGTAGGGGAGTGTCTATCGACAACTCGTAAGTTTCGAGCAGGGCCTGCAGTTGCCAGAATATCATCGTGCCGCGCGACTTGCCAAGTGGGAGGAGCCCACCCTGGGCAATACTCAGTTTCCGGTTGGGGATGATTTTATTGACATCTATCAGGCTGACGGTTCCCAATCCCTTGCAACGCGGACAGGCACCTTGGGGAGAATTGAAGGAAAAATTGTGGGGTGCCGGCTCCTTGTACGAAAGTCCCGTTTCGGGACACATAAGGTGTTTGCTGAAATGGCGGACTTGCATCGACTCGGCATCGAGCACCATCACCACGCCATTGCCATGCTGCATGGCCAACGACGTGCTCTTTTGCAGGCGTTCGACATCCTTGGCTTCGACCCGCAACTTGTCTATCACTATTTCAATGTTGTGGTTTCGGTAGCGGTCGAGTTTCATGCCATGTACAAGCTCCTTGATCTCGCCATCGACACGCGCCTGCAGGAACCCTTTCCGTAGTATGTACTCAAACATTTCCTTGTAGTGTCCTTTGCGGGAAGATACTACAGGAGACAGTACATAGACTCTTCGGCCCTGATAAGTCTGTATGATTTGTTGAAGGATTTGCTCCTCCGTATATTTCACCATCGGCTTGCCGCTGAGGTAGGAATAGGCTGTGGCGGCACGGGCAAACAACAGGCGCAGGTAGTCGTAAATCTCGGTGGTGGTGCCCACGGTCGAACGTGGATTCTTGTTGGTGGTCTTCTGTTCGATGGATACAACAGGGCTCAACCCTGTAATCTTATCGACATCGGGGCGTTCCATGTTGCCAAGGAAATTGCGGACGTATGCCGAAAAGGTCTCGACATACCGGCGTTGGCCTTCAGCATAGATTGTGTCGAACGCCAACGACGACTTGCCACTTCCGCTCAGGCCGGTAAAAACCGTCAGGCTGTTTCGCGGAATCTCTGCATCTATGTTTTTCAAATTGTGTACGCGCGCTCCATACACACCGATTGTACCCTTCTCTGCCATTATTTCTTGTTTGAACTTGCAAAGGTAAAAAAATATTTTGTCATATCCTCGACTTGGAGTATATTTGCGCAAAGTTTACAAAACACACCATTAAAGTAAAATGACATTTAGGGTTCAGCTGTTTGCCATCATGGCATTGCTTTCGCTCGCTGTAACTGCCCAGGAGGGTTACAGCCGATACACTGTGGAAAAGCGGGAAACGATTTATGGCATCAGTAAGAAATTCGGCATCGGCAAGGAAGCCCTTTTAGAGGCCAATCCTTCGCTGCGGACGGAAGGCCTGAAGCAGGGTCAAGTCATCATGATTCCGAGTGGTTCCCAAACGGAATCGCGCGAGGCAAGCAGCAATAGCCAATGCCGGGCAGAATACAAAGTGAAGAAAAAAGAAACCATTTTCGGCATTTGCAAAAAGTTCGATGTAGCGCAGGAGGATTTCCTACGGGCCAACCCGCAGGTGAAGGCAAACGGACTGAAGAAAGGGCAAGTGGTTTGTATCCCTTCCCCAACAGTCATGGTCGCGACAAGCTCACCAACCAAGGCCGCTGTGATGCCACAACCCCCCGTGGAAAAGGCGGAGGAAACTCCTGAGAAGAAGAAAACCCTGAAGGCCGCGGTGCTCATGCCTTTCGCACAAGACGCGGAAACCGCCAAGGCCGACAACCTACACTCAATCGAGTTCTACGAGGGTTTCCTGATGGCTGTCAACAAGCTCAAGCACGAGGGGTACGACTTGGACATTACCGCCATCTCGACCGGATACACGGAAAAGACCATTGCCCAAACGCTGCAACAACACGACGAACTGAAGAAAATGGACATCGTTTTCGGCCCGGGAGTACCCACACAAATGCCGCTTCTCGCAAATTACTGCAAGCACAACGACATCCGGCTGGTGATTCCTTTCGCATCGAAAACCGATGGGACCATTGGCAACGACAAGGTGTTTCAGGTGAACGCTCCGCGAGCCCGACTGTTTCCTGAAGTGTTCGACCACATTTTCAGGTTGTTTCCCGACTACAACTTCGTGTTCCTCGATGCCGGCGAGGCCGATGCCGACAAGCAGGACTTCATAGCCGGGCTGAAACAGGAGTTGCAAAAGCGAAACCAGACATTCGACGAGCTAAGCGACTTCAAGCTGGCCGGCGACACACTGCGCTATTACATCCCCCAAGACCGGAAAAACCTTTTCATACCCACTTCGGGAAAATCGTCGGCACTCACCAAGCTGCTGCCCCAATTGGTCGTGGCGCACAGGATCTCGCCCGAAATCAAGATGGTGTTGTTCGGCTATCCTGAATGGCAGCTCTATACCGACGACCACTTGGCCAACTTCTACGAAATGGACACCTACTTCTATTCGTCGTTCTACACCAACAATCTCTACACAGCCTCCATTCAGTTCACAAACGAATACAGGAATTGGTACAGCAAGGATCTTGCCATGACTTATCCACGCTATCCGATGCTTGGCTACGACATCGCTTATTACTTCCTGACAGGATTGCTGAAGTTTGGCAACGACTTCGAGCAAAACCTCAACGACTATTTCGTGCCGACAATCCAGAGCGGATTCAAGTTCACAAGCAATGCGCCCAACGATGGGTACCTCAACCGAAAAGTCTATCTGGTGCATTTCAGTCCCGACTTTGAGTTGGTGAAAATCGATTTCGACTGACATGAAAAGACTCCTCGTTTCGCTGCTCACAGCTTGCATATTGGCCACCGCTCCCTCCTTGGCGCAACTGACCGACGAACGACACTACCTGACCGTCGGTGTGAACGGTGGCATGAACATGTGTTCGGTCAGTTTCAGCCCAAGCATCAAGCAAGACACCTTCAACGGCATAAGCGGCGGATTGACATTCCGTTACATCTCCGAAAAATATTTCAAGATGTTCTGTGGCATCCAAGGCGAGATAAACTATTCGCAACGCGGATGGAGCGAGCTGATAGAAGACGAGACGGGCGACAGCTATTCGCGAGCCATGAACTACATCGAGGTGCCCCTGATGGCACACCTTGCTTTCGGCAAGGACTCGCAGCGGAAAGGCTGTCAGTTTTTCGTGAACCTCGGTCCGCAATTCGCCTTCTTCATGAGCGAGAAGGAAAACATGAGCGAAGGATTCTCGAAAGACGAACGGCTGATAGACTACCAATACGGCAAGATGGTGGAAAACAAGTTCGACTACGGCATCGTGGTGGGGGCGGGACTTGATTTTGCCACCGGCATTGGCCATTTTCTCTTGGAAGGACGTTATTACTATGGGTTGGGCGACTTCTGGGGAAATTCAAAGAAGGACGAATTCGGTCGGTCGGGCCTCTCGTACATAGGCGCACGCATCGCCTACCTCATCAATGTTGGCAAGTAAGACACTGCCATGTTGAAAGGCATGGTCCCCCCCCGTCTTAGAAGCTGTGTGGAGTCATTCATAGTCCTTTCGTGGGCACGAATGCAAGCGTTCGTCGGCGCGTCGGCCGT
>JAUNNV010000013.1 GCA_030531335.1 Bacteroidales bacterium | reverse complement strand
GTTGCGGAGGAAGGATTCGAACCAACGACCTTTGGGTTATGAGCCCAACGAGCTACCACTGCTCCACTCCGCGATGTTGCTTGTTTACGAGTGCAAAGGTACGCCTTTTTTTTTGAAATGCAAATTATTTCATGTATTTTTTCTCTTGTATTTTGAAAAAGTGTAATTTTGCGTCTGCGATAGATGAATAGTATGGAGATGTCGAAAACCAAAATGCAAATCCTTGATGTGGCTCGCCAGTTGTTTGCCCGAAACGGATTTGATTACGTCACCATTGGCGACATTGCCGAGGCATCAAAGAAAGGAAGACGCACCATCTACACCTACTTCAACAACAAGTATGAGCTCTATGCTGCCGTTGTGGAATCGGAATTGCAGATTGTGGAAAATGCGGTAGAGGAGGTGGCAAGCTCATCATTGCCCCCTCAACAGAAAATCCTGCAATTTGTGCGCACGCATCTCGAAACAATCAAGACGGTGGTCTATCGCAATGGGACCCTTCGTGCCAATTTCTTTCGCAGCATCTGGAGGGTGGAATGCTCGCGCAAGCAACTCGATGCAAAGGAATTGATGCTGCTTAAGCAAATCATAGGCGAGGGAGCGGCAAACGGGACTTTCGATGTAGATAGCATAGCCATAACAGCCGAAATATTCCTGTGTAGCCTCAAAGGCCTGGAACCGCCTTTCATCAAGGGAATCATAACCGACCGTGAATCCAGCCAGAATGGTTGGAAACACGTGAGGAAAATAGTGTTGGGCGCATTGGGATGTAAAAATACGAACTGAGACAAAAAACATATTCTATGGGACTATTGGAAGGAAAGACGGCTCTCATCACAGGAGCCGCACGTGGCATAGGCAAGGCAGTGGCCTTGAGGTTTGCGAACGAAGGTGCCGACATAGCGTTCACCGACTTGGTTATCGATGAGAATGCGCAGGCAACCGAGAACGAAATAGCCGCATTGGGGGTGAAGGTGAGGGGGTATGCGTCGAACGCGGCCGACTTCAGCGACACGGAGCGGGTCGTGGCGCAGGTGAAGGATGAGTTTGGACGCATCGATGTGTTGGTAAACAATGCCGGCATAACAAAAGACGGACTGATGCTGCGCATGAGCGAAGCACAGTGGGACGCGGTCATCAACGTGAACCTGAAGTCGGCGTTCAATTTCATCCATGCATGCGCTCCCATCATGATGCGCCAGCGTAGCGGATCCATCATCAACATGGCATCGGTTGTGGGCATCCATGGCAATGCCGGACAATGCAACTACGCCGCCTCAAAGGCCGGACTCATCGCACTGGCCAAGTCCATTGCCCAGGAACTGGGCTCGCGTGGAATCCGCGCCAACAGCATCGCCCCGGGTTTCATCCTTACCGAAATGACGGCGCAACTGCCCGAAGAGGTTCGCAACGAATGGATCAAGAAGATACCGCTACGCCGTGGAGGCACGCCCGGCGACATAGCCAATATAGCTACCTTCCTGGCTTCCGACATGTCTTCGTATGTGACGGGGCAAGTCATTGAGGTCGATGGCGGAATGGGCATGTAGGTCATGACGGTGGTTTACGAGGACAACCATCTTATTGTTGTCAACAAGACGGCCTCCGAAATAGTACAAGGCGACAAGACAGGCGACGAACCGCTTTCGGAAGTCGTGAAGCGACACATCAAGGAGGCCTACGCCAAGCCTGGCGCCGTGTTTCTCGGAGTGGTCCACCGGTTGGATCGCCCTGTGAGCGGACTTGTGGTGTTTGCCCGCACCAGCAAGGCGTTGACCCGCCTCAACGAGATGTTTCGCGAAGGCGATGTCAGGAAAACCTATTGGGCCATTACGCGGCATTGTCCGCCGTGTGGGGAGGCCGACCTGACGCACTGGTTGGTGCGCAACGAGAAGCAGAACAAATCGTATGCCTACGACCGGGAAGTGCCAGGTGCGAAAAAAGCCATGCTTCACTACAAGGTGTTGGCCCGTTCCGACAACTACTATTTGCTTGAGGTCAATCTCATGACGGGGCGCCATCACCAGATTCGTTGCCAGCTGGCGAAAATAGGGTGTCCCATCAAAGGCGACTTGAAATATGGCGCGCAACGATCGAATGTCGATGGCAGCATCGGCCTACATGCGCGCAGCATTGCCTTTGTGCATCCGGTGTCGAAAAAGCCCATCAGCATAGAGGCCAGTGTGCCCAATGACAAACTTTGGAAGGCTTTCGAAAATGAATGTCGGTCGGTTTTGCCTTGACAATGGGTTGCGTGTGGTTCATGTGGAAATGCCATCGACACGCATGGTGGCACTCAACATGCTGTTCGATGTCGGCTCGCGCGACGAGAATCCCGAGCTGACGGGCATTGCGCACCTGCTGGAGCATCTCATGTTTTGCGGCACCGCCGACATTCCCAATTACGACGACGTGGCCCAAAACGCGGGCGCGCTCACCAATGCCTGGACCAACACTGACGTGACGAACTACTATATCACGCTGCCTTACCAGAATGTCGAGACAGCTTTCTGTCTGGAGAGCAATCGCATGTGTTCGCTCAACCTACAGCCGCAGTCGCTGAGAATACAACGGCAAGTGGTAATGGAGGAGTTCAAGCAAAACACCCTCAACAAGCCCTTCGGACAGGCCTTTCAACATTTGCGATCGTTGGCCTACACGACGCATCCGTATCGTTGGCCTACCATCGGCAAGAACCTGGAACACATCAATCGTATCAGCCTTGCCGATGTCGAAGATTTCTACACCAGCCACTATGCCCCCAACAATGCCATACTGGCGGTGGTGGGTCACATCGGCCTGCAGGAAGTGCAACGCCTTGCGGCGAAATGGTTTGCCCACCTGCCCATGGGAAAGGTTCCCGAGCGCAGGCTGCCTCGGGAACTTCCGCAGCATGAGAAACGAACGTCAACCCTACATGAATCCACTCCCACCGAAGCGCTCTACATGGCTTTTCATATAGGCAGCCGGTCCGATCCGCGTTTCCATGTGTTCGACCTCATGAGCGACGTGCTGGGTGGAGGGGCATCCAATCGTTTGCGCGAACATTTGGTTTACAAGTCGGGCATGGCTCTTCACACCAATTGTTTCATCGACTACAGCCTCGACCCGGGCCTGTTTTACATCAGTGGGAAACCCGCACCGGGAGTCGCGCTGGCCGAACTCGAAGAGGCCGTCTGGCACGAGCTTCAGGCCTTGTCGGCCCAACCCATCGGTCACGATGAATTCCGCAGGGTGAAGAACCAATTCGAGAGCCGCTACGTGTTCGACAATCTCAACCATCTCAATGCAGCCACCAACCTTGCCTTTTATGAGTTGCTTGGCGATGTCGATCAGGTGAACAGGCAGGTGGAGCGGTACGAGAACGTTACCGCCGGGCAGGTTCTTCAGGCGGCATCCGAATGTCTTGTCGAGAATAACTGCTCGTTGGTGGCTTACTCGAATGAACCTGAATAGTCTGGAGCATGTCGGGGAAATGACCGGTTGATTGGAGAATTTGGACACCGATTTCTTGTGGTTCACGCATTTTTGTTTTAATTTTGCCGTGGCTTGTCAGGCTTTGCCCTTTCGCCTTGCAGCACGAGAATGGGCAAACAACCGGACACGATGAATGTAAGGGTTACTTTTTTTTACCTGGATTTCGTAAAAGACAAACAACGAACAGCTGCTGATAGAAGGAAAAACACTGTACGATGAAGCATTTCAACGACTCACATCTCGAAATCAAGAAATATTTCAAGGGAACGCTTGAGACCCTGCCTTACGAAGCTGGATGGGCCGACGAAGCCATCTTTTTCGTGTGTGTGGAAAAAGTGAACGGCACACCTGCAATGAAGGCACAGGTGCAGCTTTCGCAGGATGGCATCAGATGGGCCGACGATGGCAGCGCGCCCACAGTCATAGAAGGTGTCGGACTGCACATCATCAAGGTCGCTCCGAATTTCGGAAACTACATTCGTCTGCATGCCGACATTACCGGGGGCGAAATGTTCTTGAATCTCCATATAGCGTGCAAAGGATGAGACACATAGGATTGTTGCTGTCGCTCGTGCTCGTCGGCACGTTTGCCTCAGGACAGGAGGCCTCGAACACGGAAAGCCTTTGTGTCCGGATAATGGAACGTATATCCCCAAGGCCTGCACAAGGCATGGAAGTGTTCGGGAAATGGATGTTCAACTTGGAACATGGCGGAGGGGTGAATGTTTACAATCTCCGCACCAAGAAGTTCGTAGCCCGTTTCAAGCTTGCGTCGGCAGGCGAAGAGAACCATGCGAATTGCGCGAATTTCGGCATTGAGACAGCAGAGGGCGCTTCCTTCCCCCTTTTATACGTAAGTAATGGACTGACGGGATGCGATTCGGAATGGACCTGCAATGTGGAAAGCATCATTCGTAAGGGCAGGACATTCACATCGGTCTTATCCCAGAAGATTACTCTCGACATATCCGATTGGCCTGAGGCAGGCCTGACAACAATCTGGGGCGCACCCAGTTGGCTTATCGACAGGGAGAGACGATGCCTGTGGATATTCAGTGCCCGGAAAAGGACAAAGTATCCCTACACGAAGGAAAAGTCGGAGAACCAATATGTGGCGACTGCATTCCGGATTCCCGCACTGGCCGAAGGCAAGGAGGTGACATTGACGGCCAAGGATGTCGTGCGTCAGGTTTTGTTTCCATACGACGTATGGTTCACGCAATCGGGCTGTGTGGAAGATGGAAAGATATACTACTGTTTTGGTGTTTACAAGAAAAAAGACAATGAATATCCACCAGCCATACGGGTTTACGACACCGACAATGCTTCGATTGTAGCCCGCCTCGACTTGACCGACCATCTGTTCTGCGAACCCGAAGCCCTTGTGGTCCGAAAGGGCAGCATACTACTCAACGGCAACGGTTCCAGCCACAAGGCTTACGTCTATGAGGTGAAACTTCCGTGAGGGAGTTCTTACTCATGGAGGGTCATGTCTTTTTTTCTTGAACCTTCCACCTTACCTGTCATAACGACAACACCCAACCTGTTGGGATTGGGTGTTTGGATTGCCTCGTCAGTTGCCCATCACGGCACTGACGGGAACCGTGCCATCGTCGGCTGGCGTGACAGCAGGCTGGGCTGCAGCGGGAACCGAATCGGGGGTCGTGGCCTCGGCCGGTGCCTGGTCTATCAGTTCAAGGAATTGGTCGAGCTGGGGAGTAACGATAATCTGCGTGCGACGGTTGCGCTGGCGGCCCACTTCGTTGTCGTTGTCCTGCACGGGATTGTATTCGCCTCTTCCGGCAGCCGACAAACGTTTGGGATCGACACCATACTTGTTTTGAAGCTCCTGTACCACCGACGATGCACGTAGGCAGCTGAGGTCCCAATTGTTGCGGATGTTTGGTTTCGAGATAGGCACATTGTCGGTGTTACCCTCGACCAGCACCTCATACTCTTTGTAGTCGGTGATGATTTTGGCAATCTTGCCGAGTGTCTCAGCTGCACGGCTGTTGATTTCGTAGCTGCCGGAACGGTAAAGCATGTTGTCGGAAAGTGAGATGTAAACCACCCCCTTCAGCACCTGCACATCCACGTCGCGAAGTTCGTCGCGTGTGAGCGAGCGTGTGAGATTGTTGGTGAGAATCATGTTGAGCGAGTCGGACTTCGACTTTGCACTGACCAGTTGCTTGATGTACTGGTTGGAGGCGTTGATTTCATCGACCAGTTTTGAGATGTTCACATTGCCCGCCGTGTTTTGGGCGATGCTGTTGTCGAGCGAGCGTTTCAAGTCGTTGTATTCCTGACGCTGACGGGTGTTGAGTTGTTGAGCCTCAGCCAATCGTTCGTCCAGACTCTTGCTGCGGGTGTCGCATTGAGCCAACGCGATCTGGGTCTCTTGATAACGTGCCTGCAGGTTGGCATAATCGTCCTGCAAGGCCACCAGATCCTTCTTCGATGCACAGCCTGCCACCATAAGAGCGACAGAGAAGGCAATCATCACACAATTCTTGCTTTTCATATCCTAATGTAATTAATTCACGACAAAAGTACTACTTAAAAAGCTTTTTTCGTGTCGAATGGGCATAAAGTATTCTCGATAATCAAAAAAAAACATGTTTTTGTCGCTGTTTTTACTGAAAAAACAGTAATATTGCAGAAAATATTGATTCTTGGCCTAAAGAATGGTTATGGGTTCTACATTCGGCAGGCCCATACTCATTTTGAACCCTTTAGTGTAATATCATGAATGATGAAATGTCAAGACGTACGTTCCTAAAGGCAGGAACAGTCGCTGCAACCGCTTTCACAATTGCACCAAGCAGCATCTTGGGCAAAAGTCATGGACACATGGCGCCCTCCGACAAACTGAACATCGCGGCCGTCGGCATCGGTGGCATGGGTAACAGCAACCTGAAGAAGATGGAGACCACAGAAAACATCGTTGCTCTTTGCGATGTTGACTGGAAGTATGCAAAACCCGTGTTCGACCGTCTGAGCGGTGCCAAGAAGTACAAGGACTTCCGCAAGATGTACGACGAGATGGGCAAGGACATCGATGCAGTCCTGGTTGCCACAGCCGACCATACACACGCCATCATTGCAGCCAATGCGATTGAATTGGGCAAGCACGTGTATGTGCAGAAGCCGCTGACCCACTCGGTATATGAATCCCGACTGCTGACGAAGATGGCCAAGAAATACAACGTGGCTACTCAAATGGGTAACCAAGGTTCGTCGGGCGAAGGTGAGAACCTCGTGTGCGAATGGATTTGGAATGGCGAAATCGGCGAGGTGACTCGCGTTGACTGCGCCACCAACCGTCCTATCTGGCCGCAAGGCCTGAATGTGCCTGCCAAGGCCGACAAGATTCCTTCGACTCTCGACTGGGATCTGTTCACCGGCCCCGCACGCATGCGTCCATTCAACAACATCTACCATCCTTGGAACTGGCGCGG
Organism: Bacteroidales bacterium; assembly: GCA_030531335.1. Lineage (GTDB taxonomy): Bacteria > Bacteroidota > Bacteroidia > Bacteroidales > Bacteroidaceae > DCGR01. Next base: position 20,859 of record JAUNNV010000013.1, on the reverse strand, counting down.
CTGGTGGGACTACGGAACGGGTGCGCTGGGCGACATGGCATGCCACATCATGAACGCTCCGTTCAAGGCCCTTAAATTGGGATACCCCATCCATGCCGAGGCTTCATCGACCATGCTGCTTACCGACTGCGCTCCTACCGCACAGCACGTGAAACTTACGTTCCCCGCCCGCGACAACATGCCACACGTGGCTATGCCTGAGGTTGAAATCCATTGGTACGATGGCGGCATGATGCCCGACCGTCCAGCCAACTTCCCACAGGGCAAGGAACTCATGCAGAATGGTGGAGGCTTGGTTATCTTCCACGGCACGAAGGACACACTGGTGTGCGGTTGCTACGGTCGTGACCCGTTCTTGTTGTCGGGTCGTGTTCCCAACGTTGCAAAGACAGAACGCCGCGTGAAGGATGCCGAGAGTGGCCACGAACAGGATTGGATTCGTGCTTGCAAGGAAAGTCCTGCAAGCCGCGTTCTCACCAAGTCGGACTTCTCGTATGCCGGTCCTTTCAACGAAATGGTCGTAATGGGCGTGTTGGCAGTCCGTCTGCAAGGTCTGAACAAGGTGCTCGACTGGGATGGCCCGAACATGCGCTTCACCAATATCGGCGACGACGAGAAGATCCAAATCCAGATCAGCGACGACTTCCATGTGGTCGATGGCGATCCGAAGTTCGACAAGAAGTTCACCGATCCGATGAGTGCCAAACAGTTTGCCGAGGAACTCATCAAGCACACTTATCGTGAAGGCTGGAGTCTTCCCGCAATGCCTTGACAATCGATATTGAATGTCCGAATGGCCGCTTCGCTACGCGCGTAGCGGCCATTCTCATTTGCACGCCGTCCTGATGAAAAAATTCGTCGCCTTCGTCCCTCCCCTGCTGTTGCTGGCATTCGTAGTGCTTTGTCGGATTTCCCCCATGGTGGCGCAGCTGTATGTGGAGCAGTGCTATCCGGTGACGGCTCGTGTGCTGTCGTGCGTGGCATCGGTCACCACCGTTTCGATTGACGAAGCGACCTTCCTGTTGGCCGGTTTATGGTTGCTTGCACTCATCGTATGCTGGTGTTGCCGCCGCTTGTGTCTCACACGTTTCCTTTACATGTTCGGAGTGTCAGTGCTATGGATATACGTGTGGTTTTACATGGCATGGGGCAACAACTATTTCCACAGCCACATCTACACACGAGCCGGGGTGACTGCCGTGGCCTACGACGACTCCCTGTTCCAGCGTTTCGCCTATCAGTTTGCCGATAGTCTCAATGCGGTCTATACGGTCGCCGACACGGTCGATACAGACAGCGTGGCCGCAGAAGTGACACAATACTATCGACACATACCCCCATCGATGGGGCTTCTTGCGCCTTCGGAGTGTCGGAAGCCCAAGACCCTTCTGCTCAATCGGATTTACACCTCGGTGGGAGTGTTGGGCTTTATGGGCCCCTTATTCAACGAGTTTCATCTCAATGCCGACCTCCTTCCCCAACAATATCCTTTTACATACGCCCATGAACTGTCGCACACATTGGGAGTAACCAACGAGGCCGAAGCCAATTACTGGGCGTTTTGTGCATGCGATGCCTCGTCGGTGCAAGCAGTCCGCTATAGTGGCTATCTGGCGATGTTCCCCTACGTTGTAGGCAACGCCTACCGGACACTCCCTCCTGCGACATTCGATGATTGGATGCGTCGGATTCCCGCCGGGGTCGTTTCCGATTATGAGCGTCAACGTAGGTTTTGGGACGAGCGTTACAGCGCGGTGCTTGGCGCGGTGCAGAATTATGTCTATCATCTTTATCTCAAGGGGAATAACATCCCATCGGGAACCCGCAACTATGCCGAAGTGGTGCAGCTGCTTTTGTCGTTGCCCTCACCTTTCACACCCCGACACGACAGTTTTCCCTCGGGTCGGTCGTTCCCACATAGCCAACAGTAAGGCTTCCCGCAGTTCCCACCTGTAACTTTTAGTAAGCAAAACAGGGCGAACCATGGAAAAATGCTTTTTATTTGAAAAGCTTGTGGAAAAAAGTTTGTTTTTTCATGAAATACCTGTAATTTTGCGCCAAGTTTTAAAATGTCAAACAAAGAAATGTTATGAATGCAGCAAAGGTATTAGAAGATTTACAGAGAAGATTTCCCAACGAGCCTGAATACCACCAGGCCGTAAAGGAAGTGTTGGGCACCATTGAAGAGGAATACAACAAGCACCCCGAGTTCGACAAAGCCAACCTTATTGAACGTCTTTGCATTCCCGACAGAGTATTCCAGTTTCGCGTGAGTTGGATGGACGACCAGGGAAACATCCGCACCAACATGGGTTATCGCGTACAACACAACAATGCCATTGGCCCCTATAAAGGGGGTATCCGATTCCATGCTTCCGTCAACTTGAGCATCCTCAAGTTTCTTGCCTTCGAGCAAACATTCAAGAACTCACTCACCACGCTCCCCATGGGTGGAGGTAAGGGTGGTTCCGATTTCTCGCCTCGCGGCAAGTCCAACGCAGAAGTGATGCGTTTCTGCCAGGCATTCATGCTTGAATTGTGGCGCCATATCGGTCCCGACATGGACGTTCCCGCAGGCGACATAGGTGTAGGCGGTCGTGAGGTAGGCTACATGTTTGGCGCCTACAAGAAATACACCCGCGAGTTCACCGGCACATTCACCGGCAAGGGGCTCGAGTTCGGCGGTTCCCTTATCCGTCCGCAGGCAACGGGCTACGGCAACGTGTATTTCCTCATTGAAATGCTCAAGACACGCGGCATAGAGCTCAAGGGCAAGAGCGTACTGATTTCCGGTGCCGGCAACGTGGCACAATACACAGCGGAAAAAGTGCTGCAAATGGGAGGCAAGGTTCTTACCATGAGCGATTCCGATGGTTACATCTACGACCCCGACGGTATTGACCGCGAGAAACTCGATTACATCATGGAACTCAAGAACCTCTACCGTGGACGTATTCGCGAATATGCAGAACAATACCCCACAGCGAAATATGTGGCAGGCGCACGCCCTTGGGGAGAGAAAGCCGACATCGCACTTCCTTGTGCCACCCAAAATGAGCTCAATGGCGACCAAGCCCGTCAGCTTATAGCCAATGGTGTCATTGCAGTGAGCGAGGGAGCCAACATGCCTTCCACCCCTGAAGCCGTACAAGCGTTCCAAGAGGCAAAGATTCTCTATTGTCCAGGCAAGGCAAGCAATGCCGGTGGTGTCTCTGTGTCGGGCCTGGAAATGAGCCAGAACTCCGAGCGTTTGAGCTGGACTGCCGAAGAGGTTGACGCCCGTCTGCACCAAATCATGGAGACCATCCACACCAATTGTGTGAAATATGGCACAGAGCCCGACGGCTATATCAACTACGTGAAAGGCGCCAACGTGGCAGGCTTCATGAAGGTAGCGAAGGCCATGATGGCACAGGGCATCCTATGATGACATAGATACAAAATACAATACATTTTTTCGGGCTGTCGGGAAGGCGTATCTCCATGTTTCTTGGGAATACGCCTTCCTTGGCTTGTATGCAGGCAAGCTTCTTAATTCAGAAAAATTGTTTAACATGGCATCCCATTCGCATTTGTTTTTGTTTTTTTTCCTATCTTTGCCGAAAATTGGATATATGGGGAAAATCATTGCATTGGCAAATCAAAAAGGCGGGGTAGGCAAAACAACGACAACCATAAATCTGGCAGCCTCACTGGCTGTGCTTGACAAGAAAGTGTTGGTGGTCGATGCCGACCCACAAGCAAATGCCTCTTCAGGACTGGGTGCCGACATTAAGGATATAGATTGCAGCATTTATGAATGTCTTATCGGACGAGCTGAAATCACCGATGCCATCTGTACGACAGACATTCAGAACTTGGACTTGGTGTGCTCGCACATAGACCTTGTGGGAGCTGAAATAGAGATGCTCAACCTTGAGCATCGCGAAAACATCATGCGAAAGGTGCTCACACCCATTAAAAGCGAGTATGATTACATACTCATCGACTGCTCTCCTTCATTGGGCCTCATCACCATCAACGCACTCACTGCGGCGGATTCGGTAATCATTCCCGTGCAATGCGAGTATTTTGCCTTGGAAGGCATCAGCAAGCTGCTCAACACCATTAAAATCATCAAGACCAAGCTGAACAAGGACCTGCAAATCGAAGGTTTCCTGCTTACGATGTTCGATGCACGCTTACGCTTAGCCAACCAAATCTATGAAGAGGTAAAACGTCATTTCCAGGAATTGGTGTTCAAGAGTGTCATTCAACGCAACGTGAAGTTAGGTGAGGCTCCGAGCCATGGCAAGCCTGTCATCCTTTACGATCCGGATTCCATCGGCTCGAAAAACTACTTAGGGTTGGCGAAGGAAGTCATCGACAAAAACAAATAGTTGTTTCATATACTTTCAATCGCCTATGACTGTTAAAAAGAAATTTGCCTTAGGAAGAGGGCTGGATGCCTTGATTTCGACAGATGAAATAAGTACGTCGGGATCATCATCGATCAATGAAGTGGAACTTGACAAAATCCAAGCCAATCCCAACCAACCCCGTCGAGAGTTCAATCAGGAAGCTCTGCGAGAATTGGCCGACTCCATCAAGGAAATAGGAATCATACAACCAATCACTCTGCGAAGGATGGATGACGACTCCTACCAAATCATTGCAGGCGAACGACGTTACCGTGCTTCGTTGTTGGCAGGAATGGCGACCATTCCCGCCTACATCAAAACGGCCGACGACGAGAATGTAATGGAAATGGCATTGATTGAAAACATTCAGCGTGAGGACCTCAACTCACTTGAAATAGCGTTGGCTTATCAACACCTGCTTGAACAATACAATCTCACGCAAGAACGGCTGAGCGATAGAGTGGGCAAGAAACGCACTACAGTGGCCAACTATTTGCGCTTGCTTAAACTTCCCGCCCCCATACAAGTAGCCTTGAAAAACAAGGAGATAGACATGGGTCATGCACGCTCGTTGTTGGCGTTGAGCAACCCCAAGGACCAAATCCGTTTGTTCAACGACATCAAGAAAAACAATTATTCAGTTCGGAAAGTAGAGGAACTGGTGAAGGCGATACTCAATAAAGCCGAGGCCAAACACGACGGTTCACTCTCGCCTGCAAAAAGTGCGACCACATTCGATTCGTATAAAAAACGTATCAGTGATTGTCTGGGTTCCCCAATAAAACTGAGTTATAACGATTGTGGGAAGGGGAAAATCAGTATTCCATTTGCCAACGAAGTGGAATTGCAAAAAATAGTCACCTTATTGGAAAACATAAAGCAATCGTAATTGTGCGACGCGAGTGGTGTCCATACAGATTCCTGATTGGCATGCTGTTACTTGTCGTAGGAGAGGGTGCGTTGTCGGCTCAGGAAGTCGCTACCGGTCTCAAGGCCGATAGCACGGCTTTCCCCCTGTTCCTGCCTGTTGACTCCATTTCGCTTGCACAAGAAGCCGACTCGATGGCCAACAACACAACACTACCTGCGGAGAAGTTCATCCCTAATTCGGCACGCTCTACTTGGCTTGCATTGATCTTTCCTGGTGCCGGACAAATCTACAATCGCAAGTACTGGAAACTTCCCATTATTTATGGCGGCTTTGTAGGTTGCATATATGCACTTTCATGGAATGGGAGCATGTACAACGATTATTCGCAAGCCTATCTTGACCTGATGGACGACAATCCGAACACCAAAAGCTACGAAGACTTCCTGCCTCGTGGCTCCAGTGTTGAGGGAAATACGGATTACTACAAGACTCTTTTCAAGAATCGCAAAGACTTGTACAGGCGTCAGCGCGATTTGAGCGTATTTGCCATGATTGGGGTTTATATTCTGTCGGTTATCGATGCATACGTCGATGCCGAATTGTCGAATTTCGACATTACAAAGGAACTTTCCATGAAAGTGCAACCCACAGTGTTCAATGACGGCAAGAGGGCTTCATCTGGTAGTATTGGATTGCATTGCAGCTTCACCTTTTAGCATTTATACACACTATTTGGATATTCTCGACATGCAAAAAAAAATCCTCCTCCTCGTACTGCCAATCCTGAATTCCCTGATGGCACTTGCACAAGAACCTATCGTCTGTGCGAACGATAGTATGGCCATATTGGAAAACATCCAACTCAACTATGATAGCCTTTATGTCGATTGGATATCGCGTCATCACATCACGATGGGCGATGTCGATGTGGCAACCACCACCAACGAGGCATTAACCGACTCTCTAATCATAGAACGTTTACAGCGCATTCCCACGACCTTGGAATTGCCCTACAACGAGGATGTCCACAAGTACATTGAATATTATGCCAACCGCATCCCCCAAAAGGTGTCCTTCATGCTTGGCGCTTATAACTTCTACGCTCCCATCATCGAGGAAGCATTGGATCGATACGACCTCCCCTTGGAGCTGAAATATCTACCCATTGTAGAGTCGGGACTGAACCCCAAGGCACGCTCGCGCATGGGAGCGGCGGGCTTGTGGCAGTTCATGATGAGAACGGCCAAGCTATATGGCATGACTTCAAACACATTGGTCGATGAGCGTCAGGACCCTGTGAAATCGACTGACGCAGCAGCCCGTATGCTCGGCGAGTTGTACAAAATATACCAAGATTGGAATTTGGTGCTGGCAGCCTATAATTGTGGTTCAGGAAATGTCAACAAAGCCATCAAGCGTGCCGGAGGGAAAACCGACTTCTGGCAGATTTATGCACGTCTGCCTCGCGAGACACGAGGCTACGTCCCCGCATTCATTGCCGCCACCTACATCATGAACTACTATTGCAATCACGGCATTACCCCTGCCGACTGTACCCTTCCGGCCGCATCCGACACCATTATGATTGATCGAGCCTTGCACCTTGAGCAAGTGGCACAGGTGTGTCAAATCGATTTGGAACAACTTCGTGCCCTCAATCCGCAGTATCGAAAAGACATTTTGCCTGGACAGACAAAACCATGTCCGCTTCGCATTCCTTCCACAAAACTAAGTACCTTTATCGAATTGCAAGATAGCGTATATGCCTATAAGGCCAACGAACTTGTGGCAAAAAGAGCCATTGCACGAATAGATCGTTCTGTAGGAGGAGGGACACTTACAAAAGGAAAAGACGGTGGCCAATATTATAAGATACGTTCGGGTGACACCTTGGGAAGCATAGCCAGACGCTTCCGTGTGACAGTGAGGCAAATCCAAAAGCTCAATGGAATGACAGACACGAGAATACATGTAGGGCGGTCAATCCGAATCAAATAGTCAGAACTCGCTTAACCAACTACAGCCATGGATGAGAATAAATTGCAACAAGAGGAAGAGGAACTTATCAACAGTGAGTTCCAAAGCCTTCTCTCCGCTTATCTTTCAAGCAAACATCGTAGAAAGATTGAAATCATCACAAAAGCCTTTACTTTTGCCAAGCAAGCACACCGAGGAGTCCGCAGACGTTCCGGTGAGCCATACATTCTCCATCCTATTACAGTGGCAAAAATCGTATGCTCTGAAATCGGGTTGGGCTCTACATCCATCTGTGCAGCCTTGCTTCACGACGTGGTCGAGGATACTGAATATACGGTTGAAGACATTGAGAATCTTTTTGGCCCTAAGATAGCGCAGATTGTCGATGGACTGACAAAAATATCAGGAGGCATTTTTGGCGACCAGGCTTCCGCACAAGCTGAAAACTTCAAGAAACTCCTACTCACCATGAACGATGACATCAGGGTCATCCTCATCAAAATTGCCGACCGCTTGCACAACATGCGAACCTTAGGCTCCATGTTGCCCAACAAGCAATATAAGATTGCAGGCGAAACACTTTACATCTATGCTCCCCTTGCCAATCGTTTGGGCCTTAACCGCATCAAAAACGAACTTGAAGACCTCAGTTTCAAGTACGAACGTCCTAACGAGTACGCACAAATTGAGGAAAAGCTGAAAATGACGCAAAGTGAACGCGACAACCTTTTCAACGAATTCACCCATCCAATTAAAGAACAGCTTGACAAACAGGGAATCAACTACAGGATTCTGGCCCGTGTAAAAACTCCCTATTCCATTTGGAGTAAAATGCAGGCCAAACAAATATCCTTCGATGATATTTTCGACATTCTTGCAGTCCGAATCATTTTCACCCCAAACGACAACGACGACGAAGTGCAAGACTGTTACGACATCTACGTCAACCTTCTTAAACTCTACACACCGCATCCAGACCGACTGCGCGACTGGGTGACCCATCCAAAATCGAATGGTTATCAATCGCTTCATGTCACTTTGATGAGCAATCGCGGGCAATGGGTCGAAGTGCAAATCCGAAGCGAACGAATGAATGCCATTGCCGAACAAGGATTCGCCGCCCACTGGAAATACAAAGAGGGGGAAGGTCACGAAGATGAAAGCGAACTTGAAAAGTGGCTCCGCACCATCAAGGACATTCTTGATGACCCACAACCCGATGCTATCGACTTCCTTGACACGATAAAGATGAACCTCTTTGCATCGGAGATTTTGGTGTTCACGCCTAAAGGCGAATTCAAATCCATGCCTCAAGGTAGTACTGTGCTCGATTTTGCCTTCTCCATCCACACTTTCCTCGGAAGTCATTGCATCGGTGCGAAAGTCAATCATAAACTTGTGCCAATAAGCTATAAACTGAGAAGTGGCGACCAAGTGGAAATTCTCAAATCCAACACACAACACGTACAACCCACCTGGATCAATTTTGTCACTACAGCCAAGGCAAAGTCGAAAATCCAGGCAATCCTGCGTCGAGAGGATCGGCTGAACCAGCAAAAGGGGGAAGAGATTGTGATACAATTCCTTAAAGACATCAATGTGCCTTATTTGCCTGAAAATGTCAAAAAGCTATGTCTGCTTCACGACATGAGCAATCCTGAAGCACTGTTCTCGGCCATAGGGAAAGAACTTTTCCCACTCAATGAGAACGACAAGAACGCATTCCGCACGAAATCACGGAACGCTTGGAAACGTATCGCCACTTTTGGATTGGTGAAGAAGTCCGACAATAATTCCAAAACAGTTGTCGATGATTCAGGTACCAATGCTACAAGGAAAATCAACAACAAACAAACATTCAAGATAACGCCTGAAAGCATTGAGAAGGATTGTATCATAGCATCATGCTGCAAACCCATTCCTGGCGATGAAGTGTTGGGTGTCATCGACTCCAACAATCATATCGTCATTCATAAGCGACACTGCTCTGTGGCCGACAAGTTGAAGACAAGCTTCGGGAACCGATTGGTCGCTGCCGACTGGGAAACCGGCAAAAGCCTGTTCTTCCCGGTCAATATCCATATAACGGGAATCGATGAAATGGGCGTACTCAACAAAATCACGGGAATCATTTCCCAGCAACTCAATGTCAACATCCATAAACTTTACATTGATACGGAAGATGGAATCTTTGAGGGGCGCATCCAAATCCTTGTACGCGATGTCACCGACGTAAAGACTCTCATTGACAATTTGCGGCATCTGGAGAACATACAAAATGTGTCGCGGGTTGACCTGTTCGAAAAGCCTTTCTCCAACTGAACATACCCAGGAACGCACCAAGGCCATGTTCCGAGAAGAAAAAAGCGTGCCACCTTTGTCGTGACACGCTTTTTCTTAGCGAACTACCGCAAATCACCATCCAGGATTCTGCTTCAGATTTGGATTCTTCAAGATTACGGTTCCCGGTATCGGATAAAGATACTGACGCGTGGGCCAAGCGCGGCCAGCTATGTTGTACTGCAACAAGTAACCGCCATTCACAGCCTTTACGTTCAGTACGTTGTTCTTGTTTGTACCCACATATACACCGATAGACTTGTATTGCTCATCGGGAATGTTGTCGGCATTGTAGAAGTAAGCATCTTTCGTGCCGTCGCCATTCATGTCGAGAGGTGTATTAAGGTCAGGAATGAATACACCTTCCCAAGGATCCTCTACGAAAAGGTTGCAGCAATTCCAACGTTTCAGGTCGGTCAGGCGGAAACCTTCCAAGCACAATTCAATGGCACGTTCGCGGCGTACTTCCAAAACCGTGGGACTGCTGACACCGGGATAGTAGCTGGCAATGTATGGCTCGGGGCTGGTCGGCATGGTTGACAGTGTGCCGGTTGCAGGAGTTCCATCGATGATACCAGCGCGTTTGCGCAGGGCACCGATAGTCTTTGCCCAATCGTCGTCGGTCATCGTACCCAGTTCAGCCTTGGCCTCGGCATAGTTCAGCAACACTTCGGCGTAGCGCATGATAGGTATGTCGTTGTCGTTGGTACGGGCATCGTTGTAGGACGTATCGTCCATGACGAATTTCGTGAATTGGTAGCCTGTCAGTGTGTGGCCGGTGAAATTGGCACTCGTCGGCACGTAAGTACCTGTGGCGTTCTTCTGGGTGTAATCGTAGGCACGGATGGTTTGGTTGAGGCGAGTGTCACGATCCGTAGTCTCTTGGACGAAGGTCTTGTAAGAGCCATCTTCGTTGAACTCGCTGTACGGGGTGCCGTCGATGTTCAGGTAGGTTTGTGAGAACTTACGCGACATGCAGAAGTGTGGGCCGTAGGTCGATGAGTTGTACCACCAGTTCTGCTCGCCCATCTGCAGGACCTTGTCGGTGACGATAGCCAGCATGACCTCCTTCGTCACGGTGTTGTCCGAAATGAAGAGCTCGCGGTAGGCACCTCGTCCGTTAGCATAGACACCTGCTTCGTTCAAGCTGTACGGGCCATTGTCCATCACCTCCTTGGCAGCGGAGGCGGCCAGTTCGTACAGTTGGTTGGCCGAATATTCCGTACATCCTGTCTTGGCAAAGTCAAGGGCGTCGTTGGCGTGGTATTTCCTCCACGCAGCCTCAAACAGGCACACGCGCGACTTGAAGGCGGCTGCCGTCCACTTGTTCACCAAGGAAGAGTTTGTGGTGACCCCCGTTGTCGTGATGTTGTTGTAAGCAAAATCCAAGTCTTCAATGATGTGTTTGATAATCACATCGCGACTATCCTGTGGATTCATCAAGTCGGGGTCTTCAGGGTCGTTGAACACCTTGTCAATCCAAGGCACCGGACCATACTGTACCAACTTGTCAAAATAGAAACGGGCACGAAACAAACGGGCTATGCCGTTGTAGTTGTTGCGCACACTCTCGCTGACTTTCTCGTCAACGTTGTTCTCCAAGAAGAAGTTGATGTTGCGCAGGGCAGTCCACGACCACGAAGTGGAAGAATCCACCGTGTAGGCGCCCACTTCCATGCCACCGATAGAATTCTTTGGGCCGAAATCGGCTGTGGTATTGCGCTTAAAAGCCTCGCTATAGTCGGGGAGCACATTGTAAAAAGAATAGGCCAGTGTCTTTAGGCCACCTTCTGATCCAAATGACATGGAAACGGAAGCCGCAGCCTGAGGTTCCTCATCCATGTCGCATCCCGTGAAGATGCAACCTACGGCCAGCAGCGATAAAAGTAATATCTTCCTTTTCATATAATTCTCTTTTTTAATCGGTTTAGAATGTTACGTTCAAGCCTATGCTGTACGATTTCATCATAGGATAGTTGTAGGCATCGCCTCTACTGTCAGAAAGGTCGGAGTCAGACTTTCCTATGTTCGACACATTGATGTCTTTTGTATGCTTGTAAAGCGGCGACCAGGTGAAGAGATTCTCACCCGTAAGGTACACGGCGATGTTCTCCACTTTCACGCTCTTCAGCCACGACTTTGGCAGGTTGTAGCCCAGTTGTATGTTTTTCAGGCGCAAGTAAGCCACGTTTTGCAGATAACGTGTGTTGGCATTGTTCGTGCCTTTGTAGAACGGGGCATAATAACCGGCATAGCGAGGCAGGTAAGCATTGGGGTTCTCCTCAGTCCAGTAGTTGTTCAAGTGCCACGAAGGCATTTGATTGTACGGACGGTTGTACATTCCCCAGAAGGTGGAAGCCTCGTTGGAAGGATACCAGTCTTGCTTGCCCACGCCTTGGAAGAAGGCACTGAACCAAATGTTGTTCCAATCGCCAGAGAAAGTGAAGCTGTAGATGTATCGAGGAGCCGCGTTGCCGATGATTTTGCGGTCTCCCGGGTCATCTACGGTGTTGCTGCCACGGTCAATGTAGCCGTTGTTGTTCAGGTCCTCAAACCTGATGTCGCCAGGGTAGAGCTTATAGCTCTTGGAGGTCTGCATCAGGGGGTTGTAGTAGCTCTGTCCGGCAGCGTTCGCCTTGTCTTCGGCAGCCTTGATCTCGGCTTCGTTCTGCCACAGTCCGTTGGATACGAATCCCCAGATTTCACCGATGCGCATTCCTTCGTAATAGTTGCCATCGGCCGATTGGTTGGCTGCGTTGCTGAGCTCCTTGTTGGCGTTGTTGTATTTGTCGATGACGGAATAGTAGTCGGCCAAAGTTGCCTTGATGCTGTAATTGAACGGCTTCCCGGCCAGGTTGAAGCGGTCGTGCCAGTTCACGGAAATCTCATAACCATAGGTGGAGAGGTCGGCATAGTTGCCCTTGGGCGAGCTTGCGCCGAACACGTCCGGCACCGTAGGACCGGACACGATCATGTCCTTCGTCTTACGCACATAATAGTCGGCGGTGACACTGAGGCGGTTGTCGAAGAAGCCAAAGTCGGCGCCCACATCCAGTGTGGAGGCGGTTTCCCACGTCAGGTCGGCCGGAAGGGCAGCTGGTGACGACATGTAACGTTGCTTCACACCGTCGAGGATATAGCTGGAGGTGGATACACCGAGGGTCTGCTTATACTGATAGTTGCTCAATCCTTCGGCATTGCCCAACGAACCGTAGGAAGCACGGATTTTCATGTTCGAAACCACATCCTTGCTTACGTTCCACCAAGGCTCTTCGGTTACACGCCATCCTCCCGACACGGAGGGGAAGAACTCCCAACGATGGTTGGTGGGGAAGCGCGACGATCCGTCGTAACGTCCGTTGACCTCCAACAGATAGCGGTCGGCAAACGAATAGTTCAGACGATAGAACAGGCCGGCAAACTGATACGCATTCCAACTGGAAGTGATGCTCTTGTTGTCGGTACCCATGGCCAGGTTGATGTTTTCCACGTCGTCGGTCAGCAGATCGTCGTTGTAAGCATACACTTGCTTGGCTTTCGAGCGTTCGTAGTTCCATCCGACCATCGCCTTGAAATAATGCTTGTCGGCGAAAGTCTGCTCAAAGTCTGCGTATAGGTTTGTAGCTATATAGTCAGTGTATTGCATGGTTTCCGCCAAGTTGGAATACGTACCGGCGATGTACTCCACGATGCTTTCGTCGTTGTTATCTACACCCTTGGCATACGGCGAGCGCACTTGCTTCTTGGTGCGGTTGTAGATTTTCTTGTTGTAGGTGAAGTCACCATTCACATGCAGTTTGTCGTTGAAGAACTTGGTGTTGAAGCCTACCGTGTTCTTGTACGATTCATTGGCGGTGGTCATGCCGCTTTGTCCGTATAGTAAGTCACCCACGGAGTAAACGGCCGTATAGGTCATCGTACCATCGGGGTTGAACATCGGTGAGCTTGGGTGTCCCTCGTCGGCAATGTTTCTCCAAATAACACCCGAACCCTCCGAGTAGGTGATGGGGTTGTAGTATTTGTTCTTGGAGAACTCGAAGTTGTTCGTAATCTTCAGCCATGGGGTCATCTGGTAACCGGCCTTGAAACGCATGTTGTGGCTCTTGAACGTATCGGTCTGCTTGTCGTTGTCGAACAATCCATCGTAGGAATAGAAACGCCCTGACAAATAATAGTCGAACTTGTCGTCCGATCCAGAAATAGAAATATTCTGGTTGGTGGCAAATACATTGTCCTTGTACATCTCGTCATAGTAGTCCACACCTTCGGGATAATACACATAACGTCCCTTCGTACCGATGGAACCGTCCGAGATTACCGTGCCGAAATTGCCACTGTCATGTCTCTTCTTATACTCGTCGAGCCAGGCGGTAGAGAACTCCTGTGTCTTGTTGATGCCCGATGGGTTGGAGAAATTGTAATTGTAGTAAGCCTTGTAGAAATGCTCTGCCCACACATAACCGTCCGACACCACATCAGGAACGTTTTGGGGCTGCTCCATGCTGTAAGTCGATGAATACACCACTTTCGGTTTGCCCGACTTGGCACTCTTGGTGGTAATCAGCACCACGCCAAAAGGCGCACGTGCACCATAGATGGCGGCGGCGGCGGCATCCTTCAGCACCGACACGTTGTCTATGTCGTTAGGGTTCAGCATTGAGGGGTCGCCCTCCACACCGTCGATGAGGATGAGGGCACTTCCGCCGTTGATGGATCCTGTACCACGGACGTTAAAGTCGGCACTACGCCCTGGTTTACCATCAGAGAGCGAGATGTTCAGGTTCGGCACCACGCCCTCAAGCATCTGGGTGACGTTAGCCGTGGGACGGCCGTCGAACACCTCACTGGTCACCTGTTCCACGGCACCCGTCAGATTTACCTTTTTCTGCGATCCATAACCCACAACCACCACCTCTTCGAGGTTCTGTGTGTCTTCCTGTAGTGTGGCATTGACCGTTGTCTTGCCATTCACCACCACTTCCGTGTTTACATAACCTACAAACGAAAACACCAGCGTAGCATTGCTTGCCACATTCTGAATGGTGTAGTTGCCGTCAAAATCGGTGATAGTGCCGTTGGTGGAACCTTTTACCATCACGTTCGCACCAATGACAGGTTGTCCGGTTCCGTCTTTCACCACACCCTTTACCGTAATCTGCGCCATAGCAGCTACAGCTACAAGGAATGTTGCCGCGAGCGACATAATCCTCCTTCCTAATTGTTGTTTGCCCATAATTAATAAAAGATTAAAAATAAACTTAAATTATCTTATACGGTGCAAATATAACTAAAAAAATTACCTTCCAAATAAGAAGTCAATAAAAATTGCCAGAAAGTCAAAAAATTGCCTTAGGTGACAAAAAAAAACATGAAAGCGTCCCCCCCCTTCTGGCTTTGTCAATGCTTCATCAACCGTCAAATCAATTTTGGGAAAGGCTCTCCAGCAATTCGTCGAGCCCCCTCTTGTCGTGGCTGAACACGTAGAACAATTTGGCGTATGTCGCTGCACGGTGGTTGCTCTTGTCTGCCTTGGCAAGTACTGGGATATACTCAATCCACTGGATCCCATCTTTTCCCCCTTGGAGAGCCATCCAGCTTTTTTGTCGCCAACCAAGGCAGGCATCGTGGGCGATGAGTTCGTCACGACGCAGCAACTTTCGGAAAGCATCGGCCTGCTTCCTATAGCCCCATGTACGGCCAAGCTTGCCGATGAGCTGTTCGGCCTCGTCGTATCGACCCATGATAAGATTGGTTTCAATGAGGCGCAGAAGTTGCTGCACACCCATGCCTTGCGTCGAAACCTTCACACACAATTGCGCGGCCTCGTGAGCCTGCCCGATGGCACCGATTGTGTATAGCACATCGCTCTGTAGCATATACACATCTGCATCCCCATCGTTGTTTCCTACCAGAAGTGAGAAAATATTATATGGGGTGAAGTTGACGGCCTCATCGTCGAGTCGGTCGGTATTGGCCAAGGCCATGTAGGCATAGTTGAGGTAGCACTGGTTTCCCAAAGGTTGGTGTCGATACAGGATGTCGATCACTTCACTCCATTGACCTTCGCAGCAGAGATGATTAAGCAAATACATGCCTTGGTTGCGTCGGGTATTATGTGCGCATTCGAACTGCCAGGCCATGAACCCCATCGACGCAACACAGCAAAGCCAACAACAGGCAAGCCCGATATGCGAAGACATACATGTCAACCGCAACAAGAAAGGTATCGCCACTATGACAATCCACGACACATAGAGCACGATGGGGGGAGCGACGGCATCGGCCGACGATAGCTGTACGAAAAGTGCGAGGATGGCAACAACAAGGGAACCAAGAACAATGAACCTCCGGCCTGTGAAGCTCGACGGCCGAAGCAAACAGCACAAGCCCAACGCACAGTACAGAAGCACGGAGATACCCGACAAAAACCATACGGGAAGCAGCGTGGCGACAAACCAACCCGAGCCACGACTACCCAAGCCAACGAAACATGCCATGACGAGACAAGTGGCCACGATGGGCGAAAAACTGTCGGTGGCCTCGAATGCCGCCGTAAGCAACAATATGGCAGCCGTTGAAAACAAGGGAATAGATAAAGACGTTGCCTTGAAAAGATGTTTTCCTGATACGACAATCAGCACACATGGCAATATGAACAAGGCGACATTCAAAAATGGAATCGAGAAAAACTGGATAAGGAACGACGACACCCATCGAGCGAAGCCTCCCACCATACACCATGAGCCAACAACCGTTTGGAAATCCATCATGAACAATTGGCGATGTTCCATGTGGCATAACTGATAAAACAAATTGGCATTCACATAGGCATACATGATGATGCAACACAGCAAAATCAGTAGTCCGTCAATTCTATTTTGTCCGATTCCTCTCATTGTTATATGTTTCTTTTAGACAACCTTCAAGCTGTTTGGATTAGTCGTGGTAGATGAAATTGCAGGAACTGAAAAAAGAAAGCAGGAAAAGTACCCTGCGTAAGAATACTCTCCCTGCTTTCGTTAGGATGTGCCATCAGTCAATCCATCCAGGATTTTGGGTAAGCTCGGAGTTGAGCTGACGTTCGGTGACTGGAATAGCCCATACACTGTAGTAATCGCCCTTCGACGACCATGGAGCCAGAATCTTGCCTGTACACTCCTTGCGGCCGTTGCCTGGGTAGTTTACAGTCTCAAACCAAGTTCCCCAACGCAATTCGTCGAAGTAAGTCACACCTTCGGCGGCAAACTCCCAGCGACGCTCGTTGCGGATGCGCTCGCGGAGGTTGTCCTGACCAGAGACCTGGGTGTATTGGTTGGAGCCGAGTGCGGCCAGGCCCACACGTTCGCGCACTTGGTTGACGTATGGAATGGCTTCCTGGGTCTTTCCCTGCTCGTTGAGTGCCTCTGCCAGGTTAAGCAACACGTCGGCATAGCGGATAATAGGCACATCGATAGGAGAGTATGCACGGAATTCCAGCTCGTTGCCTTCCGACACGAACTTGCGGACCATGTAGTGCAACTTGGTCTGGTCGTCCGAGCGAAGGTCGAACGGCTCGGATTCATCCGATTTGAAGAAAGGCCAACGCAGCGTGTACAGATGTTCATCGCCCGAAGGAGAACCCAGATAAGTGGCGTTAGGCACTACGAATGTCTTCTGCAAACGTGGGTCACGGTTGGCGTAGGCAGCCGACAGACGTGCTTCGTTGCCTTCGTTGAGATACTTGCTCATGTCAGCACCATAGTTCACGGCGAACTCGCGTAACGTTGTCTGGTTGGCCTCTGTAATGCCCTCGACGGGAGTGCCATTGAGGTGGTCGCGGCAGAAGTAAACCGAACGAGCCTCGGGTGTCATGCTGGTATAACCAGGAATGAAGTCCTCCCAGTTGAATGGCTTGCCATCGATACACTCATAAGTGTCGATGAAGTCGGTCGAGCCGAAGTAGTCGTCCCAACAGCTGCCGCGAGTCAAACGCGAGCCGTAACGGAAGCTCATGCGATTGCCATAGCCACTCTGCTCGAAGCATTGGATGGAGAATACCATCTCGTCGCACTGTTCGTTGGCTTCCTTGAACAACTGCTGATAGTCGCCCTGGAACAGGTTGTAACCAAGAGGCCCCACGGCCTTGAAGTCGGCTTCAGCCTTGGCATAGTCTTTCAGCCAGAGGTATGTCTTGCCACGCAAGGCGTATGCGGCACCCTTGGTGATGCGTCCGTAGTTGCCGTCGCCGGCAGCATACTTGCCAGGCAGGTTGGGCTCGTTGATGGCATCGGTCAAGTCGTTGATGATTTGGCTCCAGACTTCGGCCTCGCTTGAGCGTGGCTTGTTGTAGTCGGCAAGTTCGGTAGGCTCAGTATATAAAGGCACACCACGATAGAGCGCATTCAGGCGATAGTAGAAGAACGCACGCAGGAACTTGGCCTCTGCCATGTATCTGGCACGTTTCTCCACACTCATCGACTCTACGGAACCGATGTTGCCGATCACGTCGTTGGCACGGGCAACACCCTCATAGAACTGTTTCCAAGCGTATGAGAACATACCCGAGCTTGGAGTTGCGTTGCCGTTCATGATTTCCCAAGTGGAACTCCAGTTGTTGCGGGCAGAGATGGAGGCGTCGAAGCTGCCAAACACGAACACATCGCGTCCCATAAAGTTTGCCTGACCATTTCCTTGGTCATCGCAACTACCCAGCAACAGAGCATTGTACACACCATTCATGGCCAATTCAGCAAGGTTTTCTGTGGCCCAGATGTTCTGCGAGCTGACAGAACTATAAGGAGTGGTATCCAGCAATTCCTTGCGACAGCTGCTCAGTGAGATTGCAAAGAGCACTGTAAATAGGATAATATATGATCTTTTCATATCTTTCTACACTATATGTTTTAACTGTTTAGAAACTAATGTTGGCACCAAAAGCACACTGACGCATAGTAACATAACCCATACCTGCACCCATTTCAGGATCCTGACCAGGATAGCTTGTAATGGTGAAGAGATTCTCGGCCGAGAAGAAGATGCGTGCACCCTTCATGAACACCTTGCTTGTCCATTTGGTTGGCAGGGTGTAGCCGATGGTTACGTTCTTCAATTTGATATAGTCGCCCTTGTAGAGCCACAAAGTGCTGGTCGCTCCTTGCTGGTTGTTGCCTTCGTTGCAGGTCAAGCGAGGAGTTGAGCTGTTGATGTTGGTGCGCTTGTCTGAAGGATTCTCGGGATCGTAGAAATAATGGTCGTCGGCCAGCGACTGCAGCATGTTGTAACCGATACGGGTACCTGTCGAGTTCAAGCCAGTGGAGCGCCAATAAAGATCGAAACCTGCCGCACCTGCCCAGTTCATGGAGAAGTCGAATCCCTTCCATGAAACGTTGCCTTGCAAACCGAATGTATATTTCGGAGTTGACGACTTGCCCTGGAACTGGTTGTCGTAAGTGTTGCCATATACGCCGTCGCCATTGACATCGGCATAAATCATGTCGCCATACCAAATCTTGTCTTTCGAAATCGACTGGTTGGGATAGAAACTGTAGCCGGCATCCACCATCGCCCTCAGCCAATCCATATCCTTTTCTGTGCGGATCATACCATCGGTCGGACCACCATTAGGGTTCACCGAACCGTCGGTGTTGAAATACTTCTGGTTGCCACTGTAAGGCTGAAGCATGTAGTATTCGTTCATGAGGTGTCCTTCGAGCACACGGGTTGAACCACCTGTCGAGACATCGCCGATGTTCGATTGGAATTCCTTTTCTCCCATCTCGTTTACAATCCATCCTTCCTTCAACTCTCCTTTGTACTTGGATACACGGTTCTTGTTGGCGGCGAAGTTGGCACTTACCGAATAGGTGAAGTCGTTGACACGATCCCTCCATCCCAATGTAAGTTCAAGACCTTGGTTGGTCACCTCGGCAATGTTCTGGTAAGGTGCGGTTCTGGTACCCGAAGTCAGATATACGGTAGGACGATAGAGAATGCCATCGGTCTTCTTATGGTAGTAGTCGATCTCGGCCGTCAAACGGTTTTCGAGTACGCCCAAGTCGATGCCGAAGTCCGTAACGGTAGTGGTTTCCCACTCCAAAAGGTTGTTGGCGAATGCCGTTGCTGCCAAACCGGATACAAGCGCATTGTTGAAGGAATAGTTGGCAGCAGCGTAGGTCGATTGATAGTCGTAGTTGCCAATGCTGTTGTTACCCAACTTACCCCAGGAAGCTCTTGCCTTCAAGTTGTCGAACACATTCAGGTCCTTGATGAATGATTCTTCCGATGCTCTCCATCCTGCAGAGAATGAAGGGAACACACCCCAACGTTTATCGGTCGAGAAACGCGACGAGCCATCGTAACGAATGTTGGCCTCAAACAAGTAACGCGAATTGTATGCGTAGTTCACACGGCCAAACCATGAGCGTGAGGAGTAGTCGGAAGCATTGCCACCGATACTTTGCATTTCGGTCGCGGTGTCGGCTGTCCAAATGGTCGGGTCGATAAGTCCCTTCTTTGTGGCACTCTGGTTATAAGTGTAATTGTAGAATTCCTCGTAACCGGCCAACGCACTTACATCGTGCAAGCCAAAGGTATGGTTCCAGTTCAGGGTTTCCTGAACAGTGTAGTCCCACTGTCCGTTGGCAGTGAAGCTGGTGCTTAGGTCGCTTGTCTTGGAGGCGGGAGTCACCAACTGTCCAGTAGCGAAATTCGTGCGAGTACGCAAGGGGGTTTCAGGTTTTGACTGTGCGTCGTACCAATAGCGGCTGTAGTTCACCAACGACTTGAAGGAGAAATCGTTCAGGAAATTGATTTGTGCATACACGGCACTCTTGATGCGTGATGTGCGTTGGTATCCCGATCCTCCGTTGATGACGTAGAGCGGGTTGTTGGCTGTGGCGCTTTCCTCATTGGCTGCGGGGAAACCATATTCGCCTTTGTAACGAGGATACTGGCCTGGAGTTGACAATGCCATATACGATACCGGAGTGTCAAAGCCGGCAGGCTTCTTGTCCATCACGTAACCGTAAGTCTGGGTTCCCACCTTCAACCAGTCAGTCACCTGAATGTTGAGGTTTGTACGCATGGAGTAGCGTTTGGCTCCTGTGTTTTCCATCAAACCGGGGTTGTCCAAATAGTTGGCCGACACCATGTAGTTCGACTTGCCGGTAGAACCACTCACCGAGACGTTGTGTTCCTGCGACATCTCGTTCCTGTACATCACATCCTGCCAGTCGATGTTGGGATAAGCCACATAGTTGGGATAACCCGAATCGGCCATTGCATTGGGATTCT